>JAGQYE010000068.1 GCA_020436225.1 Bacteroidota bacterium
AATTAATCTTTATAAAAAGATAAGGATGAAGTTTTCATAGTTTTATTCATAATATTGATAATCTGTAATACGTGTATCAGTAAGCACATTTCCTGGCTGATTGTAAATTCTCCAAATTCTATTTTTTACTAAGCCTTTGCTATCTAATACATACTCATATTCATACGTACTCTTTAGTGTGCCTGTTACAGAATTGTATGAACTACGTTTTTTTACTAAATGTTTATTACGTTTGCCAAATCGATCTTGCAACGCATATTCAAAAGCTACATGGTTTTCATCTGTATAATATTCAAAAACAACTGAGTCTCTGTAAGAATTGCTCGGAGTTATAAAATTAGAAAAATCATAAATCCAATACGAATAATCACCTTCAGAATTATAGTATTTTTTCACATCATTTTCATAAGTATTATAATTTGAAATAGCTCTCACGTTATATCCGTCGGAATTATAATAATACCTATCTCTATTATTGATGTTAGTAGTAATAATGTTGGTAATACTTGATGTATCAAATAAACCTTGAGCATTTATATTATAAAATCCTTGATGTGTTGGAGTTGTTCCATAAAACGTGGAATAATCATATTTACTGCCATTTTTTGTATAATTAAATGTATAGAAGAATGTTGGATCGTTGGAATAATTGGTTACTGTTTGCACATCTTCTCCTGTATATGTATATCGTATTGTATCGTAAACACTATTGTGTTGTGTAACAGATTGTTTAATTTTTATTTTGCTATAGTCGAAAGTAGCAGTATCTTTTTTACAAGCATTCAACAATAAAATTGACGCTAAAAGTAAATAATGTGTGTTTTTCATATAATATTTATTTATGAGTTAATAATTTATTAATTACAGGTATATTCTAACTTATAATTGGTACTTGAGTTAGAAGAAGAATTGCTTCGTAATTCATTGTATTCTGTAACTTTTCCATTACTGTCAAATAAGTAATTATAACTGAAGTTGTCTACAAATGTGCCTTCAGTAGATACTATTGAAGTAGGTAAATTAGTAGAGTGTTTACCTAATAATGGATATAAGAAAATATATCCGGATAAAATAGAAAATGGCTCAGTATTACCATTCCAATAAAAATTCCAAAACGAGTTAGCATCTGTACCATACGTATAATTGATGGTTCTATATACATTATTATTACTTAGTCTTGTTACTTTTTGAGTTAAATTCCCATTAGTATAAATTAGTGTATCTCTATAATAACTATTATAAATACCTCCAGTTAAAGTTTGTGTGGTAGAGTTTAAATAACCTTCACTATTGTATTTAAAAATGTAATAATATCGAAGAGAGCCAACAAATTCATCATAAGAAATTAAACGACCTTGAGAGTCAAATAATAAAGTTGCAGAACGATATAATGTATCTACATTAGGATCTCTATATTCGAGCGTCCCGGTCAATCCTGAATATGATATTTTTATTCTGATGCCGTTGGGAATAAAATACTCGGTTATTCTGTCTTGATCATCGTATTGAAAAGTATGTTTGTGTGCATTATCATTATTGATTGTAACAGATGATATTTTACAAGCATTTGTCTTGTCATCTTTTGAGCAAGAAACAGCAAAAATTACTAAAATAATTGCTGTTAAGATTTTAATAGTTTTCATTTTTTTAGAATTAATTGGTTATTTAAAGTTTTATAAATTCTACTCTTCTGTTATTGGCTTTGCCTTCGGCAGTATTGTTGCTGTCAGTCGGTTCGGTTTCGCCTTTGCCTTCAGTTTCCATTCTGCTATTGTCAATACCAAACTCTTTGTTTAAAGCAGCTTTTACCGATTCAGCACGTTTTTTAGATAATGTCATATTGCTTGCCGCATCGCCATCGCTATCAGTATGACCAACTATCTTCACTTTTATGCTTGGATTTTCTATCATTAATGCAGCAAAATCTTTTAATGTACCATACGATTCGCCTTTTATTTTATCACTGTTGACATCAAACTTAATTCCGGTTGTAGAATATTTTCCAATATCTAAGAATTTATGTCTGGTATCCGGAGCACCAACGGCAACTCTTAATTGACTCAAATATAATGCATCGTCTTCGCTATAATAGCCATCAGTTCTGAAGCCCATGAAGTTATATTTTGCTGTAGCACTAAAGGCTTTTGGAATATCCCAAATTTTTGTTTCATCTATATATACACGAAGACGTTGTTTTTGTCGCCAGATAGAAACCTTTACTATGTTTTTGTTTGTACAATTAAAGTTAGGAAAATCAGAGTGATTGTTGATGATTTCTGCACCATTATCATCATAAGTAACAATAAATTTTTGTCCCATTTCATTGTTACCTGCAGCTTGTGGATGAATAGCAACCAAAACTCCTTCTTTCTTTTCGCCGATATATTGTTTCCAATTCACATAATTTTTTGATGGAGATGCCAACGGAGCAAAAAAGAAATTAAATGCTGTAGAATAAAAACTAAAAGGTTTCGTACTGGCTACATAAAATTCAACCGTAAAATTTTCGGGTAGGTTGGTAACAAATTCAGGATAAATAATACTTTCCGGTCCGAATTTCAACCATTTTCCTTGTTGTCCATCAATAGTTACCAATTCACCAGATCCGTTGGTATTCCATTTTGCTGGAAAATCACCAATTGCATCTTGAGAGAAATCTTCTTCAGCAATTACCTTTTCACCCGGAATAAAATCAAATTTTCCGTAAGCTTTTAAGCTACTTGATGAATTGGAAGAGGATGAATTTTTTGCGTTATTACTATTGCTGCTACTGTTTTCTTCTCCGCCACCTTCGTTGTTATCCGAAGATTTTGATGACTTGTTTTTCTTGTTTTTAACACTTTCTTTTGTTTCGCTCTTGGCTTTCTCATAAGATTTGTCTGCGGCATTATTTACTTCGTCTTCAATTTTCTGTTGAGCTTTTCTACTTAATTCATCAGCAATTCTATTGCCTAGATTGCCCCATTGTGCAAAGGAAGTTTGAAAAGAGAAAAGTATTATACAGACAAAACATAATACCTTAAATGATAGATTTAATTTTTTCATCGCTTTTAATTTTTGGTTCAATTTTTAATAATCAAATTTATTTATAAGTGTACTTTTTTGCAACTACGAATTTAACTGGCTTGTGATGATATTTTGATTAAATTGAAGTATAATATAAACATAATCAATGTATTGTATATTATGTCGCAATATTATTGGTTGAGTATTCGTAGTCTTTTAATTAGTATTCGTAAAATTTTTGACGTTGTAAATGTTAATAGGCTTCCCTATTTTAGCAAAAAATGAAATAGAATGACAAATTACAGCATTGGAACGAAGTTAGAACATCCGAAATACGGAACTGGAGTAATCATCGATGATAGCGATGAATATTCATATTTGCTTTATTTTAAAGAACACGGAGAAAAAGAAATTTCCAAATCATTTGATGGCTTTGTGGTGCTTAAAGTAGTAGAAAAAGATAAAGACGCTATTTCTCTCGAGCAAGTTCGTTCCTTATTAGAGGATATTATTACACCGCTTACAGAACCCATAGAAGATTGTAAAATTGCAGATAAATGGAGTGGAGGCAACCTGATTCTTCAACCTAAAGATACTTCTTTGCAAGCTAAAGAAATTTCTATTGAAGCCTTTTTTCATAAGATTGTGATGACGCGAGACAGATTACGGGTAATGGAACAAAAAATCAATACTTCCAAACTTTCCGATGCCGAAAAAGTAGAATTACAACAATATATTACACGCATTTATGGCAGTTTAACAACGTTTAATGTCTTGTTCAGATTTAAAGACGACCAATTTAAAGGAACAGGTGGCAGCGATTAATTTATCTTAAAATTATTGCCATTTATAATAAATAGAACTAACTTACGTTATCCTAAAAAAGGAATTATGCAACAAATTTTTACACCCGAACTTCTTGTTAAACATCTTTACAACGAAACCACTACAAAAGAAGTTGAAATCATTAACGAAGCAATTGCTAAAAATGCAACTTTAAAACAAGAATTTAATCGACTGCAAACGGCAAAAAATGCATTAAATGAAGACGATGGCGAATTGCCAAAAGCTTCCACTATTGAAAATATTCTATCTTATTCCAAACAACAGCACGTAAGTGAAGTAGAATAATTTTTATCTAAATTACTTTATTCTGTAATATATTAAAGCTTGTTGATTAATAGGCATTTCTTATTTTTGCGAAAAAAATCGTGGCTTCAAAATCAAAGTTGCAGAAGTTTGCCGAGTTAGCCAATCATCCGTTGGTGTTTGAGAAAAATCCGGAAATGAAAGGAAAATGGCAAACTCAATTTTTCAAAAATCAACATCCGATAATTTTGGAATTGGCTTGTGGTAAAGGCGATTATACTTTAGGGTTGGCAAAATTATTTCCTGATAAAAATTTTATTGGAGTAGATATTAAAGGTAATCGACTTTGGAGCGCTGCACGCATTGCTACTTTAGAAAACCTAAACAACGTTGCTTTTATTCGCGAACAAATTGACCATTTAGAGAATTATTTCGAACTAAATGAAGTAGCCGAAATTTGGATAACCTTTTCTGATCCATTTCCACGTAAAGGTGATGCCAAACGCCGATTGACTTCAACCAAATTTCTTTCTATCTATAAAAAAATTCTTCAACAAAATGCACATATCCATCTAAAAACCGATAGTGATTTGTTGTATGAATTTACCAAAGAAACACTCGTGCAATTTCCATCAAAAATTATAAAAGATTACAGCGATGTGTATGCATTAAACAAGAATGAGGAATTGCACAACATTCAAACCTATTACGAGAAAATGCACTTAAACGATAAGCGAACGATTAAGTATTTGTGTTTTATGTTGATTTGATTTAAACTACAGAAAGCCCATAAAATCTAATAGTTCAGCATATTCATCAACAGCACTAAAACCAACTTTTTCTTCTTTCTTACAAGAAATTTGAATGCCATAAGGTTGAAGTTCATTCGCAATAAATGAAAAATTTTCTTTCGTGAAATCAGTTTCTAAAAATACGTTATGCTTGGATATGATTGTCTTCAATGTTGGATGATATAAATCTTCCGATGAAATTTTTAGGACAAAAAAATCGGAATTAGTTGGCTCATTTTCTAACAACATAAAATCATCAACAACAATAAATTTTTCAAAGTTTAATGTTTGTTTTTGTGGATGTTGAAATGGAATTTGAATATCATTAATGCCGATTTGTTGCGCTATAAATTCTATCTCTTCTTTCGCTTGATGATGCCCAAACTCACCGATAATATTGGTAGTGTGCAGCCAAGTAACAATTTCTTTTGTCTTTTTCAGGTCGATGTAATTTTCATTCAATACATCAAAACAAAAACCTAAATAATTTGCACCGGAAGCGCTGAAAAAACGAGCATCAGTTAGGTTGGTAATAGAAGAAATTTTTAATTGCATAACGGAAATAAATGAAAATAAATGAGCATTTATGCTTGTTTTTTGCTTCTGTATTTTATAAAATAATGACCTTCAACAGAAAATATCAATAACAAAAATGCACCGAATTGATGTAAAACGCCTAATAATACAGGCACTTCGCCGGTTGAATGTATTAACGTAAAAACACCTAACAATACTTGAACACAAACCGCAACTAATAAGAGCCAACGCGTTCTGTGAAATTGAAATTGTGCGGCTACATTTCTTGTAACAAAGAAAATAAACAACACATAAAAGAAGATGCAATACGCAATTGTTCTGTGTATGAATTGTAAAATCAACTTGGTGTCAGTTTCTTTAATGCCGAATAATGTCGGGAAAAAATGCCCACTCATACTTGGCCAAGTTGTGCAAACTAAGGCAGCTTTAGAGCCTGCAACCAAAGAACCAAATGCGATTTGCGTAAACACTAAAAGAATTAAAACGAGAAATAAAATTCGTTTTCGTGCATCAAAAGGTGCAATTTGTTTTGGATATAAATACTCTAAGCCAACACGCAACACATACATAACGATGATGGTTGCCACCAAAATATGCGACATCAAATTGAGTGGATTAACCAACACACTATTTTGATTCAATCCGCTTTCTACCATTATCCAACCTACTGTTCCGGCAACACCACCTAACACAATCGCAATAACAATTTTGATGATGTCTTCTTTATAAACCATCTTTTTGAAGATGAAGTAAATCAACGGAAAAAGTGCAGCTAATGCGATGCATCTTGCCCACAAGCGATGAAACCATTCCCAAAAATAAATGCCTTTAAATTGTGCTAAAGTCATCGTTGTATTTTGCAATTTATATTGCCCGAATTGCTGATATTTTATAAATGCTAAATTCCAATCTTGCTCATTTAAAGGTGGCAAAAATCCAAGAATTGCTTTCCATTCCGTGATGGAAAGTCCGCTTCCGGTTAGTCGCGTAATGCCGCCCAACAAAATTTGTCCGAGCAACATACCTACACCGATAATAAACCAAATGCCTAATATTTTTTTTCTTTTATTTTCTTCCATGATGTCTTGTGTTAGTCAATGTTTATTGATGTTTTCGTCTTTTATGTTTTTTGCGATACGTTCTATGGTTTCTTGTATTGGTGTAAAGGAAAACGGTATTGCTTGTTTAATTTTTTTGTTGGAATATTCAAAAGGTTCTAACGATACTTTTAAATTTTCTTTGGTTAAGCCGCGTTTTCTGTTAGAAAATGCAGAAATCAACCAATCCAAAAACAAGAAAAAATAGCTTGTTGTTTTATTCAATTTTCTTGTTGGTGCTTTTACTTTTAATGTTTCAGCAATTAATTCGAAATAAGTTTTAAAGGATAAATTTTCTCCAACCAAAATAAACCGTTCCGATTTTATATCAGCATACATCAATTGAATACAACATTGTACTACATCTTGCACATCTACAAAACCATTTGTACCTAAAGTATAAAACGGCATTTTTCCTTGTTGAATATTCTTAAAAATGCGCATCGTTGCTTTGTTGGCTTTGCCATATCCAAGAATAATTCCGGGATTGACAATAACAGTATCTAAGCCTTCTTGCATACCACGCCACACTTCACGCTCTGCCAACATTTTCGTAATGCCGTAATGTGTAGTCCATTCATTTTTTTCCAAAGGCGTTTCTTCATCAATCAGTTCATTAGGATTTCCACCAATGGCAGCAATAGAACTAATATGTATGAGCTTTTCTACATTTTTTGAAAGTGCTACGTTCACCACATTTGCAGTTCCTTCAATATTGCATTTATACATCGCATCGTAATTGGAACTATCATAACTAATAATTGCAGCACTATGATATATTTTTTTGACATCTTCAAATGCAATTTCTAAGGAAGGAATATCCAACACATCAGCATAGACAATCTCAATTTTTGTCTGAATTTCTTGCAAATTAGAAATATCAGAATTTGGTCGGACAATAATGCGAACACGTTCTCCAAGCACTACTAATTGTTTTACTATTTCGCCACCTAAAAAACCCGATGCGCCCGTTACGAGTATCATTAAACAAATGTACTAAGTGAAACGGAATAAGCACTCATATTTGTATTGTATTCTTGTTATTTCTTATGGTAAATAAATCGCTCCGCCAATTACGTCTTTTTTTGCACCGGTTACGGAAGCTAAGCAATTCGGCAATTCTAACAAGCGCAATAAACCAAAAAATGCTATTGCTAAAGCTTCTTTATATTGTATGGTTAATATATCAGGAATGACTGTTTTTATGCCGGTTTGTTGTTGAATGCGTTCTATTAAAAAAGTATTTAAAGCGCCGCCACCGCTTATTAAAATGGTAGAGTTATAAGATGTGTTATGAGATAAAATGGAATTTTTTATTTGTATGGCGATATGCTCAACAGCAGTTGCTAATTTATCTTCAATACATTGATTGTATTTTTGAGTTAAAGCAATCCAATGTTCAAAAACATGTTCTGTTCCCAAAGATTTTGGTGCTGTTTGTTTGCAAAATTCGATGGCATTAAATTCATCAAGTAACTCAGGAATTATTTTGCCACTGCGAGCTAAATTTCCATCATTGTCGTAGTCTAATTTCTTTTGTTTAGATAAGAAATTCAGTAAAGTATTTGCCGCACAAACATCATAAGCAAGAATAGTATTTTCATCGTGAAATGAAATATTGGCAATACCACCAAGGTTCAAGAAAATAGAATATTGTGGGAATAAATATTTTTCTGCAATAGGAACGATGGGCGCACCTTGTCCGCCAACAGCCACATCACTGCTGCGCAAATCGCAAATAACTTTACATTGTGTTTGTGCTGCAATTTGCGCACCGCAACCAATCTGTGATGTAAAACTAAGCGCAGGTTGATGAAAAATAGTTTGACCATGCGAGCAGATAAAATCAAGATTATGTATTTTATTTTTTGCGATAAATTGTTGCGTTAATTCGCCAAAATATTTTCCAACTTTTGTATGCAATTGTGCCAACTCAAATGCAGTTAAATTTGGTGCTTGCCGAAGTGTATTGCGAAAATTATCATCATACAAA
>JAGQYE010000069.1 GCA_020436225.1 Bacteroidota bacterium
AAATTATCGGTTATAAAAACAAGCTAAAAAAAGTAGAATACATTGACCAAAATCCGATTGGAAAAAGTTCGCGTAGTAATCCGGTTACTTACATAAAAGCGTATGATGTTATTAGAGATTTATTTGCACAACAAGCATTATCTAAAATTCGAGGCTATCAACCGAAACATTTTTCATTTAATGTAGATGGTGGTCGCTGCGATGCTTGTGCTGGCGAAGGCGAGCAAGTTGTAGAAATGCTATTTTTGGCAGACGTACATTTAAAGTGTGATGTGTGTAATGGCAAACGGTTTAAACAAGAAATTTTAGAAGTTCAATACAAAGAAAAAAATATTGCCGATGTATTGGAATTAACGGTTGATGAAGCAATTCAATTTTTTAAGGATAGAAAAGAAATTGTAAATAGATTAATGCCGTTGCAAGATGTTGGTTTAGGTTATGTGCATCTCGGGCAAAGCAGCTCTACTTTAAGTGGAGGCGAAGCACAACGCGTAAAGTTGGCTTCTTTCTTAACAAAAGGACAAGCTAAAGATGCCGTGCTATTTATTTTTGATGAACCAACTACTGGTTTGCATTTTCACGACATTAATAAATTATTGAAAGCTTTAAATGCGTTAATAGAAATCGGACATTCGGTATTGGTTATCGAACATAATATAGATGTAATTAAATGTGCTGATTGGATTAACGACCTTGGACCAAGAGGTGGAGAAGAAGGTGGACATTTATTATTTCAAGGTACTCCGGAAAATCTCATCAAACATCCACAAAGCATTACAGCTAAATATTTGAAAGAGAAAATGAATTAAAATTAAATAAGTATAGAAAAAAGGAAGATTGAAACGTATTTTTGTTATGCTGGTTCAATTTTTTCGAACATTTCATAAAATTTAGCGTTTACAATAAATACAAATGCCAACATTCAAACAAATTCTTATTTTTCCATTTATTGCAATCATAAAAATGTATAAATACTCAATTTCACCATTGTTGGGAATGAGTAAATGTAGATATCAACCTTCCTGTTCTACGTATGCCATCCAAGCATTAGAAAAACACGGCTTATTTAAAGGCGGATATTTAGCGATAAAACGAATTTTATCTTGTCATCCTTGGGGCGGAAGCGGTTATGATCCGGTGCCATAAAGTATTTATTTTTTTTAACCATTCATAAATTCTAATTTTAGTAGTTTTAAACTTTATAATTAAACGAGTTCAATATTTTATAAGATGAAAAAAATCCTAATTATACTTTGTTTGTGTTTCGCCTTACAACTTAGGGCAGAAAACAACGATAATCGATATTTTGAAATTGCCAAAAACATGGAATTGTTTACGCAATTGTATAAAGAATTAAATACATACTATGTTGATGATGTCGATCCAAATAAATTAATGACAGATGGCATAGATAAGATGTTAGATGGCTTAGATCCATTTACCAACTATATTACCGGAGCTGATTTAGATGAGTATAGATTACAGACAACCGGAAAATATGGTGGCATCGGCGCTCGCATAGGAAAGATTGGCGATTTTGTTGTTATCACCGATCCTTACGAAGGTTTCCCGGCACAAAAAGCAGGATTAAAAGCCGGAGATATCATCAAAAAAATTGATGGCAAAGTAGCCACGAAATACAATTCTGAAGATGTTAGCCAACTTTTGCGTGGCGAACCCGGAACGAATATCAATATTACAGTAGAAGACCCGATTACAAAACAAGAAAGAACAGTAACATTTAAACGTGAAGAAATAAAAATAGATAATGTTCCATATCATGGAATGGTGAACAATAATATCGGCTATATCAAATTAGAAAGTTTTACTGAAAATGCAGCAAATGAAGTGCAAAATGCATTGATAGACCTTAAAAAAAATCCGAACTTAAAAGGCGTTATTTTAGATTTAAGAGGAAATGGTGGAGGGTTATTGGCTGAAGCCATCGATATTTGCAATACATTCGTTGATAAAGGCACCAACATCGTTGACACAAAAGGAAAAATTGCCGAAGCAAATTATTCTTACGCAACCAAAGGTAAACCTGTTGATACTCAAATTCCATTGGCAGTTTTAACGGATGGCGGTTCAGCTTCAGCATCTGAAATTGTTTCCGGTTCTATGCAAGATTTAGATAGAGGTGTTATTATCGGACAAAATACGTATGGCAAAGGTTTAGTACAAGTAACCAAACCGCTTCCTTATAAAGCCAAACTAAAAGTAACCATCTCGAAGTATTATATTCCAAGTGGAAGATGTATCCAACGAATTGATTATACGCACAGAAGTGCAGATGGAATTGCCAGCGCATTACCGGATTCGTTGCGCAAAGAATTTAAAACGAAAGCCGGAAGAATTGTAAAAGACGGCGCAGGTATTGAACCCGATATTAAAACAGAACAAGATAAAATAGCTCCAATTACCATTGCACTTTATACTAAAAATCACATTTTTGATTTTGCCAATCTTTATAGACATGACCACGATACATTGCGCGATGGCAATAATTTTAAAATGAATGATGCCGAATACGAATCTTTTAAATCTTTCTTAAAAGGCAAAGAATATGATTATCAAACGCCAACAGAAGTAAAATTAGAAGATTTGAAAAAATCAATAAAAGACGATGATTATTCTGATGAAGCTCAAAAGGTAATTACAGATTTAGAAGCACAAATCAAACATGATAAATCCAAAGATTTGGATAAATTTAAACCGGAAATTGAGCGCATTTTATCAGAAGAAATTGTGAGCAGATACAACTATCAAGAAGGTAGAATTGCCAATAGTTTGTTAGATGATAAAGACGTTGAAAAGGCTATTCAAGTTTTAACCGACCAAGCTCAATACAAAAGCATTTTATCTGCAAAAAAATAAAAATGCAGCAGCAACCTTCAATAAACATTTTATGTCTTGAAACTGCTAATGCTATTACTTCAGTTGCCATTGCTCAAAATGGAAACTGCTTAGCATATAAAACAATTACAGAATCCAACAAAGCTGCAGATAAGTTACATTTGTTGGTCTCCGAGTTGTTCCAAGAAACCAACTTTACTTTTAATGACATTTCAGCAATCGCAGTCAGTACCGGACCTGGCTCTTATACAGGTTTGCGCATAGCAGCCGCAGCGGCAAAAGGATATGCTATTGCATTAAATTTACCGATAATTGCAGTGCCAACATTAGAGACAATGGTGAACGGAATTCAACAGCGATATCATCATAGAGATTATGATGTATTTGTGCCTATGATTGATGCTCGTAGAATGGAAGTTTTTACTTCATTTTATACAAAAGAATTAGAAATAGTTCAGCATTTTTCCGGATTGATAATAGATGATTCTATTATTCAATTCATAAACGAAAACACAAAATATTTATTCTTTGGAAATGGGGCTTCAAAAGCCATTCCATTCATTAATGCAAATTCAGTTTCTTTCTTTTCAGATTTTGAACATAGTGCAGAAGACCTTTGTGCATTAGCTCATGCACGATTTTTAAAAAATCAATTTGAAGATATTGCTTATTTCGAGCCTAATTATACTAAAGCAGTACACATAACCACTTCGAATAAATAATCTTTCATTAGTTAATTTATTTTTGGCAATATTTTTTTATATTTATTTCCGAATAATGCAAATTGTTCGATTGTATTCTTGCTTGTATGGCAAATAAATAAATCGATATGGAGCAACCATTGATTTTAGAATATAGAACCTTATACAAATCCTTGTTGGTTATGCGCGTTGTCAACCATCCAATGCGACAAGAGATAATCAAGATGATTCAAGAGAAAGGGAAAATTACAGTAACTGAAATTTTTGTAAAACTAAGAGTGGAACAATCTATCGCCTCACAACATTTGGCTGCATTAAGACGCATTGATTTATTAACTACTACAAGAGCCGGGAAATATATTTACTATACAGTTGTGCCGGAAAGAATTAAAGAAATCAATGACTTTGCAGAATTACTCTTAAAATAGATTCAGTTCTTACTATTAAATAGTACTGCCCATTTTCAATTTTTTTACTCTTGGAATATTAAATTTTCTAAAAAATAATAAATAAAAACAATAACATACAATATTCTATTAAATTTGTATCGAACTAAAATGAAAAATTTGTATGGAAAATTTTGAATTAAACACCGAAAAGATTGAAAAAGCTGCCGAACTTCTAAAAGGCGTTGCACATCATCTTCGTTTAAAAATTATTAAGTTAATTAACGACAAAAAAGAAGTGAACGTAAATGTAATTTACAACACGCTTAAAATCGAACAATCAATTACTTCTCAGCATTTAAAAATTCTAAGAGGAATTGATGTAGTAAAAACAAGAAGAGATGGCAAAAAAATCTTTTATTCTTTAAATTACGATCGCTTAGCTGCTATGAACAAAGGAATCGAATTGTTCGAAGATTGGAGCCAAGCTCGCAAAACATCAAAGAAGAAAAAATAAGCCTTTTTCTTTTCTTTTCATAAAAAACTATTGATTGTCTTTCAGGCATTGATAGTTTTTTTTGTTTTTAGGAAGATGATTTTATAGATTCGTAATGAATCAAAACACTTTATAACACAACTTTTTTATACATTTTCGTTCATTTTCAGTAGATTTAAAAAGAAAAATTACACATACTAAATAAAATATTCCTGTTTCCTTTACTACAAATAAAAACAGGAATTTTTACGCATCATCAATATGAAAAAACTTTATCTCTTCGATTCTTTTGCTTTGATATTTCGTGCTTATTTTGCCTTTCAAAAAAATCCGTTAATCAACTCCAAAGGATTTAATGTTTCCGCCATTCAAGGATTTCTAAATACAATTTGGGAAATCAAAACCAAAAATAATCCCACACATTTTGCAGTTGTTTTCGATGCAGCCGCACAAACCGACCGCCAAGCAGAATTTGATTTTTACAAAGCCAATCGTCAAGAAACTCCTGACGATATAGTCGCATCAATTCCATATATAAAAGAAATTATTAGAGCGATGAACCTTCCGGTTATCGAACTTGATGGTTATGAAGCTGACGATTTAATAGGAACACTCGCCGTAAAAGCAGCTAAGGAAAATGTAGAATGTCATATTGTAACTTCCGATAAAGATTTAGGTCAGGTTGTAGCAGAAAATATTTTCATTCACAAACCGCCATTTATGGGCAAACCAGCCGAAGTGCTTGGCATTGCAGAGATGAATAAAAAATGGGAAATCAAAAATCCGAAACAAATTATTGATATACTTGGTTTGTGGGGCGATGCAGTGGATAATATTCCCGGCGTAAAAGGTATTGGAGAAAAAGGAGCGAAAATGCTCATTCGTCAATTTGGATCTATCGAAAATATTTATGAAAATATTGATGAAGTAAAAGGCGCTACCAAAGAGAAATTAATAGCTCAAAAGGATATGGCTTTTATCTCAAAAAAATTAGCAACCATCATCATCGATGCACCAATAGATTGGGACGAAGAACGTTTTGCTATCAAACCTTTTGATAAAGAAAAGCTGACACAAATTTTTGCCGAATTGGAATTTAGAACACTTGGCAAAAAAATTATTGGAGACGACTATTCACCGAATGCAGCAACAGCTCAAACAAAAATTGCTAACCAACCAAGCAATCAAACTTCTTTATTTGATACACATGAAATAGCAACCGAAGAAAATATTTCATCCGGAAAAAACATACACAACACACCACACGATTATAAGTTGGTACAATCGCAAGAAGAAATTCAACAGTTAATACAATTGTTGCAATCCAAAAAACAAATTTGTTTTGACACTGAAACCACTTCTGTAGATGCCAATAATTGCACCTTAGTTGGTATGTCGTTTAGTGTAGAAACAGGCACTGCTTATTATGTTCCAATTTCGGATAATCAAACACAAGCCAACGAAATTGTTACACAATTTAAGTCGGTTTTGGAGGATGAAAACATCATTAAAATCGGGCAAAATATAAAATTCGACCAATTAGTTTTAAAATGGTATAATATAGAAGTAAAAGGTATTTTCTTCGATACGATGTTGGCGCATTATCTCATTGATGCCGACACCAAACACAATATGAATGTGTTGGCAGAAAATTATTTGGGCTACACGCCTGTTTCTATCGAAGAGTTGATTGGCAAAAAAGGACCTAAGCAAGGCACCATGCGTGATGTTCCTTTAGATAAAATAAAAGAATATGCTGCAGAAGATGCCGACATTACACTGCAACTACACAACGTTTTTAAGAAGGAAATCGACAACACGCATTTACATCAATTATTTTATGAAGTAGAAACCCCATTAATTCCTGTTTTAACTAATATGGAATACGAAGGTGTGCGAATTGATGTTGATTTTTTAAACGAATATTCAGATGAGATCGGAGCAGAAATAGTAAGTCTGA
This sequence comes from Bacteroidota bacterium, assembly GCA_020436225.1. Classification (GTDB taxonomy): domain Bacteria; phylum Bacteroidota; class Bacteroidia; order Chitinophagales; family JADIYW01; genus JADJSS01. The sequence continues at coordinate 6,400 of JAGQYE010000069.1, forward strand.
AAGATGCCATTTTACAGGATAGTGGAGCTGCTTTTAATATTGATTCACCTAAACAATTAGGCGAAATTTTGTTTGAAAAAATGGGCATAAAATATCCCGGGAAAAAAACAAAAACCGGTCAATATTCCACCGATGAAGAAACCTTACAAAAAATACAACACGAACATCCGATAGCCGAAAAGCTAATGGATTATAGAGAACTCACAAAATTAAAATCAACGTATGTAGATGCATTGCCGAGTTTATTAAATCCCAAAACCAATCGTGTACACACCACATTTAATCAAGCTATTGCAGCAACCGGAAGATTGAGTTCTGTTAATCCGAATTTGCAAAATATTCCTATAAGAACGGAACGAGGAAGGAAAATTAGAAAAGCATTTATTCCAAGAGACGAACGTTATACATTATTGTCAGCCGATTATTCTCAAATAGAATTGCGCATTGTAGCATCTATCAGTGAAGATAAAAATATGGTAGAAGCGTTTCAACAAAATTTGGATATCCACGCAGCAACGGCAGCTAATGTATTTAATGTAGATTTGGAAAATGTAACTTCTGAAATGCGCCGACAAGCCAAGATGGTTAATTTTGGAATTATTTATGGAATTTCAGCATTTGGTTTGGCTCAGCGATTGGGAATTCCGCGCACTGAAGCAGCAAATTTGATAGAACAATATTTTGAAAAATACAGCGGCATAAAAAATTATATGGACAACACCATAAAATTTGCTCGCGAAAACGGTTATGTAGAAACACTTTTAAAACGCCGAAGATATTTGCGCGATATCAATGCCGGAAATTGGACGATAAGAGGTTTTGCCGAACGAAATGCCATCAA
>JAGQYE010000010.1 GCA_020436225.1 Bacteroidota bacterium
CATCTAACTCAACACCTCTATTTTCTTCACGATGAAAAATTTGTTGTTTTAATTCGTTGTTTGCTTTGTTGATATTATTTAGCAAATTCAACAGCAACGCTAAGCAATGTTCGCCAACGGCATTGCCGTTTCCTTCAGGAGAATTTATGCAGTTAATATTTTTTTGTTGTGCATATTTTACATCCACGTTTTCCATACCGCTTCCCACGCGACCAATAAGTTGAAGTTGCGTTGCATTGTCTATCACCTCTTTATCGACTTTTGTATAAGTAGTAATAATTAAGATATGATAGGCGTCGATTATCTTCAATAAATCTTGGCTTGCAATTTCAGGAATTACATCTACAACATAGTTCAACGCTTCAAAGCGTTGTTGCAAATAAGGATGAATTGCTGCTGTTATTAAAACTTTTTTATTCATTTCTAATCATCAAAATAAGAAATTATTGTCTAAAGATTTTTTTCTTTTTGTTGATTTTGTTCAATCTCTTTTGTCAAGGAAATAAAATCTTGAATGCTTAATTGCTCAGCTCTTTTTGAAAAAAAATCTTGTTGTAAAAATTCTTTCGTAGTTACACTACTCAATGCATTGCGCAACATTTTTCTTCGTTGATTGAATCCCATTTTTACTACACTTTTAAACAAACTAAAGTCAAAATCGAGTTGGATATTTTCTTTTCTTTTTAAGATAATAACACTGCTCATTACTTTTGGCGGTGGCGAAAAACTTTTTGGAGCAATGTCTAAAGCTATGGTAACATCGTAAAATAATTGCGTAAAAATACTGATAACGCCATACGATTTTTTTCCATGTGTAGATGCTATGCGCTCAGCCATTTCTTTTTGAAACATACCGACAACAACAGGCACTTGCTGATAATTATCCAGCACTTTAAAAATAATTTGAGATGAAATATTATACGGAAAATTGCCAACAATTGTTGTAGGTTGCGTCAGTATATTTTTCAAATCTAATTTTAAAAAATCAGCCTCAATAATATTAAAATTCGGATGCTTGACTTTAATATTTTGATTCAAGAAATCTACGCATCGTTTATCTACTTCTACAGCTGTAAGGTTTGGAAATTTTTGTATCAATAAATTCGTCAGCGCACCTGTTCCGGGTCCAATTTCAATCAAGTCTTCTGTCGTCTTATGTTCATCTACAATTGAGCTAATAGCTTCTAATACAGATTTATCCGTTAAAAAATGCTGTCCATACGACTTTAAGGCTGTCACAAACTTCGACATATATTAATTTATTCTCGAAGATAAGCGTTTAAATTTGCTATTGAACTATTACTATTACAAAAACTCCTAAAGCAGACATTTATGTTACAGATTTCAACAAAAGCGCCCAAACGGACAATTCTTGTTGTTTTTACTAAATCGAATCTCAATATTTTGCCATTCTTTGATATAGAAGAGAAAAAATTTATTCAAGAAAAATTAAATAATGGTGTATCACTAATTCCATTTGGGAAACAACAAAAAACCTATATCCTTATTCCTTTAGATATTGACGAAAATACAGATAAATTTAAGACTAACGAAAAACTTCGTGTGTTAGGAAATTCTATTTTCAAAACATGCAAAGAACAAAAAGAAAGCGATGTAAGTTTAGAAGTTTTAGGTGATATCAAAAAAACATATCTAAAAAATATTTTGCTCGGCATCAACCTTTCTTGTTATGAGTTTTTAAAATATAGAACGAAGCAAAACAGCTTTCAACTTACCGTTCATATCGACCCAATAATTTTGGATAAAGAAAGTATTCAAGAATTAAATTTAATTACTGAAAGTGTTCGAATCACTAAGGATTTAGTCAATGAACCTGTTTCTTTCTTAACTGCAATTCAATATTCAAAAGAAATTCAAAAAATAGGAGAAAGTGCCGGATTTACGGTTACTGTAATGGATCAAAAGGAAATTGAAGCGGAGCAGATGGGTGGAATTATAGCAGTAAATTCCGGAAGCTCAGCGCCGGCAACATTCAATATCTTAGAATACAAATCTAAAGAAGCAAAAAATACACAACCATTAGTTTTAGTAGGCAAAGGTGTTGTATTTGATACAGGCGGACTTTCTCTAAAACCAACACGCAACAGCATGGATATGATGAAATGTGATATGGCAGGTTCTGCTGCTGTTGTCGGTGCGTTTCATGCTATTGCTAATGCAAAATTGCCATATCATGTTATCGGTTTAATTCCGGCTGTTGAAAACCGTCCGGGTTACGAAGCTATTTGTCCGGGAGATATCATTACAATGTATAGTGGCAACACCGTAGAAGTAATGGACACTGACGCAGAAGGAAGATTGATATTAGCCGATGCTTTGCATTATGCAAAAAGATATAACCCAGAATTAGTGTTAGATTTTGCTACACTTACCGGTTCAGCTATGCGAGCAATCGGCAAAGAAGCTGCCGTGATAATGGGCAATGCTGACAAAACAATAAAGAAGAAAATAAAAAAAGCTGCAAATACTACAGGCGAACGCGTCGTAGAATTTCCGATTTGGGATGAATACGGAGATTATATGAAGAGTGATATCGCTGATTTAAAAAACTTAGGACCGGTTGATGCAGGCTCCATCACAGCAGGAAAATTTTTAGAATTCTTTACAGATTATCCTTGGATGCATTTCGATATCGCCGGTCCTGCTTATGTTTCATCGCCATTTAATTACAGAGGAAAATGGGCTACTGCTTATGGTGTCAGATTATTGTTTAACTTTGTACAAAATCTATGTAACGATGAGCATGCAAGAACAGAAGATAAAAGTAGGGATAACGCTCGGTGATGTTGCCGGAATTGGGCCCGAAATTATTCTAAAAACTTTCTCGAATGATTTAGTATATAAACATTTTACACCTGTATTGTTTGGTAATCCACGTGTTTTAGCCTATTATAAAAAAATGTTGGATTTAGAAAAATTCCAATATACGACTATCAAGAATTTTCAAAATTTAAGTACTAATTCTTTAAATATTTTTCCATCTTGGAATGAAGAATTTCAAATTTCTGTTGGTCAACCTACAGAAACAACCGGTGAATATGCCTTAAAATCGTTGGTAAGTGCATGTGAAGCATTGAAAGAAAAACAAATTGATGTATTAGTAACTGCACCAATAAACAAGAATGTTATGCATTCTGATAAGTTTCCTTATTCCGGTCATACAGAATATTTGATGAACTATTTTGGAGCAAAAGAAAACTTAATGTTTATGGTTTCTGAAACGTTGCGCGTGGGTTTAGTTACCAATCATACTGCATTAAAAGATGTTGCTTCTAAAATATCCAAAGAAAGAATTCTCAAGAAATTACAAATCATGAATGCTTCTTTATGCCAGGATTTTGGAATTGATAAGCCACGCATTGCTGTGTTGGGTTTAAATCCACATGCCGGAGATGGTGGCGTTATCGGCAATGAAGAACAAAATATTATTTTGCCGGCTGTACAAGAAGCGAGAAACAGTGGAATAATGGCATTTGGACCTTATCCTGCAGATGGATTTTTTGCATCATGTCAACACAAAAAGTTTGATGCTATTTTAGCTATGTATCACGACCAAGGATTAATTCCTTTCAAATATATCGCCAATGAAGATGGCATTAATTTTACGGCAGGCTTAGACATTGTGCGCACATCGCCTGACCATGGTACAGCCGAAGATATTGCAGGAAAAGGCGTTGCTGATGAAACATCATTTAGAAAAGCAATTTATACTGCTATAGATATTTTTCAGAATAGAATTAACTATGCAGAAATGCGTGAAAATCCGTTGGAAAAAAGAGCCGTTTTACACGACGAGCGAATTTAAGATTGCTTTTGTTGCTATTACACACCAAATTGATTGAGGTGATGGTCGAGATGTTTGTACATCATATTATTCCACTCTTGAATAGTAAGAACACCAAATGAGTTCGACTCTTTTCCTTGAAATGCTTGTTCGCCTAATTCTACAACACGATTAATGTATTTCTCTAATCGTGCTTTTTCTTTATCAAAATTTTTATTATCCGGAACTATAAATGCCGGCGCTGTTCTGATATTTTTTTCGTAAGGAATTTCATCTACTACTTTTTTCTTTACAAATTTCTTAAGCATCCATTTTACTAAAAAATTCGGTTTATCCGAACGTTCTTCAAAAACATATTCGTAAGTAACATTGCAATGCGCCAACATTTGCGAAGCATTCATTGTTCCCCAAAGTGGTTGACTTTCCGGTGTCAGCTTATTAATTCTATTAATTAATTGTTGAGCTACTTCCGGATTAAAAACTTGTGGTAATGCCATAATTATTTTAAAGAATTATAATTCTCCGGTTTTTAAACTTGTATTTGGATTTTTTTGAAATCCGATGGAATGTACTACTACATCTCTTCCATTAGCTGAAACTGTAACACGCAACCAACCATAGTATTTCAAAGCTGGATTAGTGTATTCAAATGCTCTAAAAACGATATACTTATCTCCTTTTCCGGCTAAATTTCCTTTATTTGCTGATGGATTAGCCACATAATCGATTGCGAGACAACCATCAGAGTTCGTCCAATCTCCTGCAAGTGTAGAGTCTATTTTTACACCAGAATCGAACCCTTGAATAAATCCATTCGCATCTCTCAATACATTACCATCTCCATTATTAAAATGCCAATAAATGCCATAAGTAGATGCAGGATCATACCAATTAAGATTTAGAATAAGTGCACAATATATATTTAAAGGATTACTGTCAAATCCATATGCATAAATACCTTCAAAATTAGTTGTAGGTGTAGGTTTAGGATAAAAACTTTTTAAGGTTGAATCTATATCGACAGAATATACATCCGGATTGTCATTGTCAGGTGTGGTTTCCTTTTTACAAGCAACAAATAAAAATGCCCAACATAGTATTGTAGCAAATATTAAATTAAACTTTCTCATAATCTTAATTTTTACTTTACCTTTTTAATATCAAATAAAGTATTAAACCATGAATAAGCTATAAAGATAGCAGTTGGCGCACAATCTGTATGATTTGAGCTACCTAAATCAACTAAGGTAACATCAGCGCCACGAGAACGGAAAGCAGAATCAGCATAAACGGCATTGTCGAAGAAAACATTATCATCACCGTAGCAATGATATAAACGCGTAGGTGTCTTAGGCGTCCAATCATCTACTAAATCATATTGTTTGCATGCTAATCGAATAGGATGATTAGGATTCGTTTTAAGCGCAATTTTTATGGAATCTAACAGCATATTACTCACATAATAATCAAATTTAGAATTTGCATATGCGTAAGAATGATATCCATCTATTGCAATTGGGATTTCAGAAGCATAAGGCTCTTTAAATAGTTGATTATATGAAGTGTAAATATGAAATGTATTAAACAAACTAACAGATAAATATGGAAGATAAAAAGGATTAGGATAATATACAGAATCTAAAATTAAATCAAATTGTGAAGTTCTACTTAGAGCATACGGACCAGCCATTGGTGCACTTGCAGTCAACTTAAATTCATCTGCATTTTCTAATTCGAGTTGCCGTTGTGCTGCCATCGTTGCATGTCCGCCTTGAGAATATCCATATAAAAATACTTGACCATTTAATTGTGTAAAACCGCTATCTCGTACAATTTTTCGGGCACAACGCATGATATCTCTAACTGAGTTGGCTTCTTCTCTCGGATTCAAATACATGTGTTGACCATCGCCGGTGCCTAATCCTAAATAATCTGTTATACATGCCAATACACCACCGGAGCTTGCAATTGCTAAGTTGAATAAATATTCTTCTCCTCTATTTATAGATGGTGCACTGCTTTTGGGTAAAACTGTACCATGTTGGTAGCTTATCATTGGTATAGAAAAGCTATCTAACAAAGGAACAATAATAATTCCACTTGCTTTTACTGTATCTTCATCTTTATTTATAGATTTATATTCAACAGTTAGAACTTTTACGCTGTATTTAGGAACAGCAAACATGGCTATGGTGGATGGTAATTGAGCTGCTATTTGATCGGGAGAATATTGCTCATCTCGAAGAATCTGAACGACATCACCCAAATGACCGGAATATTCATATTTTTTCGTTGTTAATGTTTCATCTTTCTGACAAGAAATAACAAGACAACCTATAAATAGGCAAATAATAAAGGTAAAATTTTTAAAGTTTTTCATCAAATTGGTTATTTATTACCAAATATACAAACTATATTCTAGGATATGGAACATATTGCACCTTTTAAAAAGAATTATTACTTTTAAAATAAATGCAAAAACAAGCTATGAAAACAATACGACTTTTTTTATTCATTTTATTAAGTTGTTTTTTTATAAAAAGCTATGCAACTTCCAATGATTCTATAAAATTAGCTCAAACGCTGTCGGAGTTATCATCTATTTGTCAAAATGTAGATTTTTCAGACCCGAAATCTTTTGAGTTAGGTTATTTTTATAAAGCTGCACCATTTATAGTTTATCGTGGCGATGACGAAAATAGAAAATGGAAAAGTGCTTGTGTGTATGAAAATCCTTCTGAGAAAGAACAAGTAGATGCAACATGTGAACGCATCAACCAAACTATCAACCAAGACAGCACATATAAGATTTTAGAATATACTACTGAAACAGAATCGGAAGGAACTTGGCATGTACTTATTGTGGAATATAAACGAAAAGGCATCATCAAAAATTCAGCATTTGCTTTTCTAAAAATAAATGGCAAGTTTTTATTAGGCGATATTGATTAATAGAATTACTTTTTAATAAATAGGCAAACGCGCGTCTATTTCTTTTGCATAAGCAATAATTCCACCTTGTAATGAAAATACATTTGTAAATCCATTTGCCATTAAAAGCTCAACCGCTTTGTCGCTTCTTGTGCCACCCTTACAATAAATTATTACAGGATTTTCTTTAGAAACTTGATTAATATTTCCCGGTAAAGTTGCTAATGGAATTAATGTTTCCGATAAATGTGCGATATCAAATTCCCATTTTTCGCGAACGTCTATCAATTGAAATTCTCGTTTTTCTATTAGCATTTGATGCAATTCTTGTGGTGAAATTTTTCTTTTTATTTCTGTTGATGCACTACAACTTATTGTTGTATATGAATTTTGTAATGCTACAATTGGAATTTCACTCGATGTAATGTTGAATGTTTGCACTTCATTTTTCAACACATCAAAACACCATAATTTTCCTTCTAATGTTTCACCAATCTGTGTAATTATCTTAATGACTTCATTCGCTTGCATGCTGCCCATAACGCCACACAAAGTACCAATCACGCCGGCTTCTGCACAGTTTAAAGTATGTTCTGGCGGTTCTGGAAAAACATCTCTGTAATTTATTTTTGTTTTGTAATTAAAAACAGAAAGTTGACCTTGAAAACGCAATATTGATGCACTCACCAACGGTTTTTGTACCAACACGCAAGCATCGTTTATCAAATATCGCGTAGCAAAATTATCGGTACAATCGCAAATTACATCAAACTTAGAAACAAACGAAATAGCATTTTCTACATTAATATTTTCTTGAAAAATTTCTATCTGTATGTATGGATTTTGCCGCTGTAATTTTTCTTTTGCTATTTCTACTTTTGGTTTCCCAACATCTTCTTTTGCAAATAATACTTGTCGATGCAAATTAGAAACAGAAATTATATCTGCATCCAAAATGCCTATTTTTCCTACACCTGCAGCTGTTAAATATTGAAGCACCGGAACACCCAAGCCGCCTGCACCTATCACCAAAACTGAGCTTTGTTTTAATCGAGTTTGTGCTTGGATAGAAAATTCCGGCAAACAAATTTGTCGTGCATAATATTCCAATTCTTCATTGGATAATTCCATCTTTATGTTGATTTTTTCTTGAAGAAATTTAGGCTTTTCTTCGATATAATTTCAAATAATTTTTCATTTCTTGTTGCAATCTCAAGGCTTCTGCTCTGGCTTTTTCTGCAAAATCTTTTCCGGTTGATGCATAAATAATACTACGTGTAGCATTCACCAACAAACCTACATCTTTCGTCATGCCAAATTCAGATAAGGCTTGCAAATCGCCGCCTTGTGCGCCAACGCCGGGAACTAATAAAAAATGTTCCGGACAAAATGATCGAATAGTTTTAAAACTCGATGCTTTAGTGGCGCCCACCACAAACATGGTATTGGAAGATGAACCATATTGCATACTCGTTTCCATTATATGCTGATATAAAGGCTTATTTTTCGATTTTAAGAATTGAAAATCATGCGCGCCTTTATTTGATGTCAACCCTAAAATAATTACCCATTTATTCTTTATAGACAAAAATGGAAGTATAGAATCTTCGCCCATGTAAGGTGCAATCGTTATTGCATCAAAAGCCATATTCTCCAAAAAAGTTTTGGCATACATCGCCGAAGTGTTGCCAATATCACCGCGCTTGGCATCGGCAATTTTAAAATTATTTTCAGGAATATGTTGCACTGTTTTCTCCAATGTTTCCCAACCTTTTGCACCGTAAACTTCGTAAAATGCGATGTTGGGTTTGTATGCTACGCAGATATCATGAGTAGCATCTATAATCTGTTTATTAAATTCTAAAACGGGATTTTTATATTTTAAAAGATGAGATGGAATTTTGGAAATATCTGTATCCAAACCAACGCATAAATAAGATTTTTTTTGGTTGATTTGTTGGATAAGTTGTTTTTTGTTCATAGAAAATTATATTGCTTCAACAGCTATTATTTCAGGCACAAAATTCATCACAGTAGCTTCTACGCCGGCTTTCATGGTTGAGGCACTCATCTTACAAGAACCGCAAGCACCAACTAATTTTACTTTGGCAATAAAATTATCTGTAATTTCGATTAATTCAATATCGCCGCCATCAGATTGCAAAAACGGACGAATATTATTTAGTGCGTTTTCGACTTTTTCAAACAATGCTTTATTTTCTATTTCTGAAATCATCTCTGACATAAATTTACGACATTACTTCGACATTTGCATTTTGTACTGCAATTTGGCGAGCAACAGTTTGTGCTAGATGTTCAAAAGCTTGTGCGCTTGAAGTAGCAGTTTGTAATGCAATTGGTTTACCTAAATCGCCACCTTCGCGAATATCTTGTTCAATAGGCAATTCGCCTAAAAATGGAACATCAAATTCTTGTGCAATTAATCGACCTCCACCTTTTCCAAAGATGTAATATTTCTTATCCGGCAATTCTAATGGTGTGAAATACGACATATTTTCAACTACGCCAAGTACATTCACATTTACACTTTCCAGCTGATAAAAAGCAATCGCTTTTCTGGCATCCGCTAAAGCAACCTCTTGCGGTGTAGTTACCACAACGGCACCGGTTACCGGCACTAATTGAGCTAAAGTAAGGTGAATATCGCCTGTTCCCGGAGGTAAATCTAAAACTAAATAATCCAATTCTTCCCACAAAACATCTGTAATAATTTGTCGCAATGCTGAAGTTGCCATTGGTCCTCGCCAAGCTACCGGTTGTTTATCTTGGATTAAAAATCCGATAGACATTACTTGCATTCCTAAATAATCAATCGGTACAATTTTATTCTTTTCATCTACTTTTTTAATGCCCGGACGTGCATGTTGCAAACCCAACATAGTTGGCACTGATGGTCCGTAAATATCAGCATCGATTAAGCCGACCTTTGCGCCGGTTCGTAATAATGCCAAGGCTAAATTTGTAGCTACAGTAGATTTACCAACGCCTCCTTTTCCTGATGCAACTGTAATGATGTTTTTTACATTAGGTAAAATGTCAGATTTCACATCGCGAAGTGTTGTAACGCGTGAAGAAAAATCTATACTTACTTTTACTTCGTTTGAGACTAATTGTGCAATAGCATTTCTGCAATCATTTTCTAATTGTTCTTTTAATGGGCAAGCCGGCGTTGTCAATTCAATAGTAAACTTGATTTCATCATTTGTAAATGATAAATCTTTAATCATATTTAGGGTTACCAAGTCTTTTTTGAAATCCGGATCTTCTACTTGAGATAATGCGTGTAATATTTGTTGTTCGGTAAATTTCATATCAAAAAAATGAATTATACAAAAATAAGGATTGTTTATAGAATATAAATTATGAAACTACTAAGACACTAAGAAGATTAAGTTACATCTATTTACATCAACAAGAAAAGAAGAAATTAGTTGATTAATAGTAGAAAAAACTGCACTTTACAATTGTTTGCCTAAAGAAAAAATAGTAAATTTCAATTACAAAATATCAGACTATGAAAAAATGGATTTTAAGAATTTTGGTCATATTAGTAATCTTCATAGCCGGAGGATTAGCATATCTCAAATTAGTGTTGCCCAAAATAGATAAAGCTGAAAATATTCAAATCAAATCAACACCGGAAATGATACAACGCGGAGCATATTTAGCTAACCACGTTTGTGTATGTATGGATTGCCACTCTACAAGAGATTGGAGTAAATTTTCTGGACCAATTGTCCAAGGTACTTTGGGAAAAGGTGGAGAAAAATTTACAAGAGAATTAGGATTTCCAGGTATTTTCTATTCAAAAAATTTAACGCCTTCTGAATTAAAAAATTGGACAGATGGAGAAATCATCCGAGCCATTACAAGTGGTGTAACCAAAGACGGTAAAGCTTTATTTCCGATCATGCCTTATCTTCATTATAACAAAATGGATAAAAACGACATCATTGCCATTGTTGCATATTTAAGAACACTTCAACCAATTGAAAACAAAACGCCTGATGCAGAAATAGACTTTCCGATGAATTTTATTTTGAATACAATTCCCCAAAATGCATCCTTTTCGACACGTCCTTCACAAAATAATTTAGTTGATTACGGCGCATACCTCGTGAATGCTTCCGGTTGTGTAGAATGCCATACACAAGCAAATAAAGGACAAATTGATATTGAAAAAGCCTTTAGTGGTGGAAGAAAATTTGATTTAACAAAAGATAAAGTCATTGTTTCTTCAAATATTACAACAGACATTGAAACAGGCATAGGAAGTTGGACAGAAGAAATTTTTGTAAGCAAGTTCAAATATTATGCGGACACAGCAAACATAACGACTTATACATCTCCAAAAGATTTTCAAACTATCATGCCTTGGACGATGTATGCCGGCATGGATACTTTTGATTTGAAAGCAATTTATGCATATTTAAAAACGATTAAACCAATTAAAAATAAGGTCGTATCAAATCCGATTTCCGAATAGAAATGTTTTAAGAATAAAATTACCTTACAAGTAAATTAAAAAATAAAGCATCGGAATTATCATCAATATTCTAAGAAATTCCAATCTAAACGACCATTTTTTATTTTCAAACATTGTTCCTATTGTTACCGAAGAAATGAAAATAAATAGAATGCTTACTATTTGTTTCGGTAAAGAAAATTGAGCGACAGAAAATAAAAAATAGGAGGCAAAAGCAAGCAATAATATAAATTGAACAACAATATATACTGTTACTTTGGGTTGTGCATTGGCATCATATAATTTTCTGTTCGGCTCTATTTCTTTGGGTGTCAATGCTTCGCCAATATAACTTGGTCGCCAACCCGGCGGTTTCAACATCACTAACAATGCATCTTTCAAATTTTTTACTTTGGAAAGCTGGCGCATAATCCAAGCATAATAATCAAAATTAGCAACAGCAACATTCCAACTATTTAATGGCGACGTGATGCCGTAATGCACTATTTCTTCTTCTTCTTGAAACGTTCCAAAAATTCTATCAAAGATGATAAATGTGCCGCCGTGATTTTTGTCAATGTATTTCGGATTAACGCCATGATGCACACGATGATGTGATGGTGTATTAAAAACAAACTCAAACCAAGCTGGCATTTTATTTATAAAACGCGTATGAATCCAAAATTGATATAGCGTTTGAATTTGCGAAACGACAATAAATGTAATCGGACTAAAGCCTAAGAATGCCAATGGTAAATAAAACCAAAACGAACCAAAAACCTGGGTTGCCGATTGGCGCAATGCAACCGATAAATTATATTCTTCACTTTGATGATGGACGACATGCGTTCCCCAAAGTAGGCTGATTTCGTGCGACAAACGATGAAACCAATAATAAAAAAAATCAACACCAATGAGCAACAATATCCAAGTGTACCAAGTAGAAGGAATGGTTGTCAACCTATAATTTTCATAAATCCAGATATAAATGCCGATATTAAAAAGTTTGAGCAAAACGCCGGTAACTTGCTGTACAATGCCTGTATTGAGATTGCTAATCGTATCGTTTAATCGGTAATAGTTGGTGCGTTTTATTTTGTCGATGATGATTTCTATCGCCATCAAAATAAAAAATGCCGGAATAGAATAAACGATAAGTGATTTCATTACACGAATTAAGTCTATTAAAGGTAAATAGAAAAAATGGTTTCTATTAAGAAAGAAGCTAGTAAAATGGGATAATTATTTTTCTTCCGGCGGCATAAAGATGTATAAATCTTCGCTGTCGCGTTTCATCCAATAATGTTCACGTGCGTATTTTTCCATATTATCTATACTGGAAAAAAGTTCTTTTTGTTCTTTGTTGATATGGATAATTTCTTTGTTATAATAAGCCACTTCTTGATTTAATTCCCGAAGTTTTAGTCCCAATTTTACTTGAGAAATTAAATTATTTTGGTTGAAAAATAAGAGATAAATAAAATATCCAAAAAACAATAAGAAAAATTTATTTCTTAAGAATGCAGGAATTTTTTCTTTCAATTCTGGATCAATAATAGGCATATTGTAAAAATAGTAAGGAATACAAAATAAAAATCAAGATGTTTTGAACTTGTGTGTATTAATACTTGCTTTATTTCTTAATGAGCTTGCCTAAAACTAAATCTCTGATGATTATTTTTTCGTTTTTCACTTCATACACAAATGTCCATGTTTTATTAAAAGTAGCGCATCTATAATTTCTCTTATTCCATTTTTCTTGTGTACAGATTTTATAAGCGTAAGGATTATTTGCTAACGACTTTCCAAAAGATTCCATTTTCTTTGAATATCGTAATGCAGTTATCGGCATCTTAATTTCATCAGTTAAAAAAACATACAAAGACTGTATCGTATTTTGCGCCTTTTTACTAAATAGTACTTGCATTTTTCTTTTTTGAATAGTGTTTTTTCAACCTACTATTTAACTCATTAAAGAAATCTTCAATTGGTATCAACTCTTCGTCTTCATCATCTTCATCTTGTTCTTCCACTACATCAATTGGAATGCGCATTTTCTTGAGAACAGACTCTACTAATTCTGCTTCTTTCTGATTTTTAGGTTTTACTATTATCATCGTCATATAGTAAATTTATAAAATAAAATCGGGAAATAAATACAACAACTTGACTTCTAAAAAATGAAAGTCAAAGAACAAAAAAATTTAATAAAATTTACTACTAAAAAAAGCGATAGTCTTTTCCCGGATAGAATGCTTCTTCGCCTAATTCTTCTTCTATGCGCAACAATTGATTGTATTTTGCCATTCTATCACTACGTGATGCCGAGCCGGTTTTGATTTGTCCGCAATTTAATGCCACCGCTAAATCAGCAATGGTGCTATCTTCAGTTTCGCCACTTCGATGACTCATCACCGAAGTATATTTATTTCTGTGTGCTAAATCTA
>JAGQYE010000070.1 GCA_020436225.1 Bacteroidota bacterium
ATTCAAGTAGATTATACTTGCAACCGAAAGAGATTGAAGCTATGTCAACAGAAGAATTTAATGAATTGCAAGACGACCACATTGTTACTATAGATGGTTTATATGAGAATTGGTTTTTAGATTATGCGTCTTATGTAATTTTAGAACGTGCTGTGCCTGCATTGTATGATGGTTTCAAGCCTGTGCAACGCAGAATTATGCACGCCATGAAAGAGTTGGACGATGGCAGATACAATAAAGTAGCCAACATCGTTGGTAGCACGATGCAGTTTCACCCACACGGCGATGCCAGTATCAACGATGCTATTGTAAATATTGGTCAGAAAGATTTATTGATAGATTGTCAAGGAAATTGGGGCGACATACGAACTGGCGATAGTGCAGCCGCACCACGTTATATTGAGGCGCGTTTATCAAAATTTGCCTTAGAAGTTATTTTTAATGACGATACGACCGAATGGCAATCATCTTATGATGGAAGAAAAAAAGAGCCGATAAATTTGCCGGTAAAATTCCCATTATTATTAGCACAAGGCGCCGAAGGTATTGCAGTTGGATTATCTACGAAAGTAATGCCACACAATTTCATTGAATTAATAGAAGCATCGATTGCCTATTTAAAAAAAGAAAAATTTGAACTTTTTCCGGATTTCTTAACCGGTGGATTAGTAGATGTTCGAGAATATAATGACGGCAAACGTGGAGGCAGAATTCGTGTACGCGCAAAATTAGAAATTGTAGATAAAAAAACATTGAAAATTTCTGAAATTCCTTTTGGTACAACTACTTCAGGTTTAATTGATTCTATTCTGAAAGCCAATGAAAAAGGGAAAATAAAAATTAAACGCGTTACCGATAACACAGCAAAAGAAGTTGAGATTTTAATAGAATTACAACCACAAGTTTCGCCAAGTGTTGCCGTTGATGCTTTGTTTGCCTTTACCGATTGCGAGCAATCTATTTCGCCAAATACTTGCGTCATCATCAATGATAAACCGCATTTTATTAGTGCATCTGATGCATTGCGTTTGTCCACCGATACAACAGTTCAACTTCTAAAATTAGAGTTGGAAATTTTGTTGAAAGCATTGGAAGATAAATGGCATTTTTCATCTTTAGAAAAAATATTTATCGAGAATAAAATTTATCGAGATATAGAAGAAGAAGAAACTTGGGAAGGTGTTATTGCTGCGATAGATAAAGGTTTAAAGCCGTTTAAGAAATTGTTGATGCGTGAAGTTACTGAAGAAGATATTGTTCGATTAACTGAAATAAAAATTAAACGCATTTCCAAATTCGACAAGAAAAAAGCCGATGAATATATCAAAGGTTTGGAAGAAGAAATGGAAACCACGCAGAAAAATTTAAAGTCATTAACGAAATATGCAATAAAATATTTTGAAGATTTATTAAAGAAATATGGCAAAGGCAAAGAACGCAAAACTGAAATTGCCATTTTTGATACAGTAGAAGTAAAAACCGTTGCCGCCAACAACGAAAAATTATATGTTAATCGTGCGGAAGGATTTTTAGGCTACGGAAAAGATATGAAGAAAGAAGAATTTATTTCTGAATGTTCCGATATCGACGACATCATTGCTTTTATGAAAGACGGCACCATGAAAGTAGTGCGCAATGCCGAAAAAACGTTTGTTGGAAAAGATATTATTCATATTGCTGTTTGGAAAAAGAACGACGAACGCACAACTTATAATTGCGTTTATCTCGATGGAAAATCCGGCGTAAGTTATGCTAAACGTTTTAATGTAACAGCAATTACGCGCGACAAAGAATACCCAATAACCAAAGGCAATCCGAAATCTAAAATTTTATATTTTTCTGTTAATCCAAACGGCGAAGCAGAAAGTTGTAGCGTTATTTTGTCGCCGAATTGCAGTGCGCGCAACAAGGTTTTTGAATTCGATTTTTATAATTTAGATATTAAAGGCAGAAGCTCGCAAGGCAATATCGTTACAAAATATCCGGTTAAAAAAATTGAACAAAAAGGCAAAGGCAGAACAACCTTAGGTGGCGTTGATATTTGGTTAGATGATACAGTAGGCCGATTGAACACAGACAAGCGTGGACGCTTCTTAGGCTCGTTTCAAAATGAAGATAGAATTTTGGTCGTGCTAAAATCCGGCGAATATTATTTAACCAACTTCGATTTAACCAATCGCTATAGCATGAATGATATCTTTGCTATCGACAAATTATATCCGACAACCATTATTACGGCAGTGCATTATTCCGACAAGAAAAAAGTTAATTATGTAAAACGCTTTTCTATAGAAACCACTTCTATCGACACAAAATATAATTTTATTTTGGATGAAAATAATGCGAAGTTGGTGTTTGCAACCTTGTTTAGCAAACCAAGCGTAGAATATACTATCGACTTAGGCAAAGGGAAAACAAGCGATGCTGAAACTATTAATTTAGCTGATTTTATTGAAGTGAAAGGTTGGAAAGCCATTGGCAACAAGCTTTGTGGAGGCACGATTAAAGAAATGAAATTAATAGAAACTGAAACCGACGAAGCCGAAGAACAACAAATAAATTTTGATGTTGATTTTGAGATAACGAATTTAGGAGAGAAGAAAGAACCGGAACAAGGAGAGTTGTTTTAATGAAAGAAGCACTACAACTTCCATCGCCATTACAGAAATTGGAAATTGAAATTGCCAAGCAAAAAAATATTCAAATTTATTTAAAAAGAGATGATTTAATTCATCCATCTATTTCGGGAAATAAATGGCGCAAGTTGAAGTATAATATTCAACAAGCGCAACAAGAAAACAAACAAACTTTGCTTACGTTTGGCGGTGCGTTTTCCAATCATATTTCGGCAACCGCTGCAACCGGAAAAATGTTTGGCTTAAAAACTATTGGTATTATTCGAGGTGAAGAACATCAACCATTAAATAAAACATTACAATTTGCTACAGATTGCGGTATGCAATTGTTTTATGTTGATAGAGAAAAATATCGAAAAAAAAATAACCTCGATTTCCAAGCATTAATTCCTGATTTTGATAAAGAAAAAACTTACATTTTGCCCGAAGGTGGCGCCAATGCATTAGCAATTAAAGGTTGTGCAGAAATTGTAGATGAATTAAATACACCATTTGATTATATCGTTTGTGCTTGCGGAACAGGCACAACTATTGCCGGAATTGCTACTAATTTACAAGCACATCAACAGGCCATAGGTATTGCCGTTCTGAAAAATGAACATTTAGAACAAGAAATACGACAACAAATTCCAAGCATAAATGCTCGTTTTTCTATCTTGCCAACAAGGTTTGGTGCTTATGCCAAAACAACACCGGAACTGATTAACTTTATCAAGCAATTTTATTCAGAACACCATATTTTATTGGATTATGTTTACACCGGAAAAATGATGTTGACATTATTTCAACTAATAGAAGAATATTATTTTCCTGAAAATTCAACTATCATAGCCATCCACACCGGCGGTACAAAAAATGCAAATGTTTTTGATGTTTTTTAGAATTTTTATTTAACAACGGTTCACGTCGGTAGGAGATAAAACTCAAATAACTTCGTGTTCTTCGTGCCTTAGTGATAATATCTTTATAAGATTACCACTTTCGAGGTAATGATAGGCTCAAAGTCATTTCCAAGAAAATATGAATCTCATGAATAATATTCTTCGTGTTCTTTGTGCCTTAGTGGTAAAGAAAATCTATTTATCAATTTTTTTCAACTCTTGCCATTTTTGGTCATTCATATTGTCATCTAAATTCGGGTCATACGTATTCGATTTTGTGCCGATGTATTCGCCATCATTGTTCATCCAATATTGATTAGCACCTTGTTGCACTTTATACGTTTTTCCGGTTTCCACATTTTGCACATTTTCATTCTCATAAATATAATCGACAAACTGTTCTTGGTTTTTATCCATCGCAGCATTTTTAGATTTCCAATTGCTCATAATCGCATCGTTGATAGCATTCGTGCGGTTGACATGTTCCAATTGACTCGCTTCAAAAGCGGCTTGTCGCGCTGCCATTTTTTTGTTAAATGCCGCCCAACTTTGTCCAATGCGTTGCGCTTCTTTTTTATTATATGCCATAATTGGCTCTAAGTTATAGCGTGTGTTGGCTAATGCAAATATCAACTGTTTTTTTGCTAATTCGTATTCATCAGCATCGGCTTCCAACATTGACGACATATAATACCAATTTTGCAGATATTCTGATTTACTCGAATTGACATGCAAAATGACAAAAACCGGATCGCCTTCTTTATTCTTGAAATCTATACCAAATGCTTTATTATATGTTTCTGTAGGTCCAACTTTGTATAATTGATCGGAATACCATTTATCCATCTTACTCACTTCCGGCAATTCATAATGCTTAACATAACTCAACCCAAGTTTTGCTGCAGACGGAACGACATCTTCTTGAACAAGCTGGTCGATTGATGGCATTTCGCGCATTTTTACGCCACTTTGCTCATAAGCATATTGCAAATTTGGGTCGTAGTTCATCATAAAACTCTTAGGTGCAAAGTCAGTAACTTTAATATTATCAGGTCCTGAAATTGAAACTCCATTTTTTGGTGGAATATGGATTTCCCAAGAAGAAGGAAGCGGCATGATTGCAGCTACCATGCCACTGTTATCTTTTAATTCGTGCATGGTCATTTTTTGCCAAAATTTTCCGCCATTTTTTGAGGAAGTATTTCCCGAAGAATTGTTCGATGAACTATTACATCCAACAAAAATAAATAAGCATAAAACGAAGTGAAACAAGCTTTTCATAAAAATTGGTTTTGATTTGTTATATCAAGATACCAATTTTTTAGGTTATGGTCAAGTTTTTGCTTGAAGTTTGAATTCAATTACGATAAACAAGCTTTTACAAATGCGGAAAACAAAGGATGTGGTTGTAAAATGGTACTTTTTAATTCCGGATGAAATTGCACGCCAATGAAAAATTTATGCGATGGCAATTCCATTATTTCCACCAAATTAGAATCCGGATTTATGCCACTCGCCACCATACCGTTATCTATAAATTGTTGAAGATAATTACTGTTGAATTCATAGCGATGTCGATGTCTTTCCGATATATGCGTGGCTCCATAAATTTGATGTGCCAAAGTATTTTCTTTAATATGACAAGTATAGGCACCCAATCGCATGGTGCCGCCCATGTTGACAATAGTTTTTTGTTCTTGCATCAAATCAATGACAGGATTTTTGCAATGCTGCTTCATCTCGGTAGAATTTGCATCTTCTAAATTCAATACATTTTTGGCAAATTCGATTACGGCAACTTGCATACCTAAACAAACACCAAAAAACGGAATGTTTTTTTCTCGTGCATATTGGATAGTCAAAATTTTCCCATCAATACCACGTTGTCCAAAACCCGGCGCAACAAAAATGCCATCAAAATGTGCTAATTTTTCTTGGATATTATTCTTGTTGATTTCTTCAGATGAAAGCGGAATAACATTGACCTTACATTCATTCTTTGCGCCGGCATGAATAAAGGATTCGTAAATGGAAATATAGGCATCTTTCAGTTCTACATATTTTCCTATTAAGCCAATATTGATTTCTTTTTTCGGGAATTTATAGCGTTGCAAAAAGGCATTCCATTCAATTAGATTAGTGTCCGGAAGATTCGTATAGCCGAATTTTTCCAATACAATTTCATCTAATTTTTCTTTTTTAAGATTTAATGGAACATCGTAAATCGTTTCTGCATCTAAAGATTCGATAACCGAATTATAATCAACATTACAAAATTCGGCTATCTTCTTTTTTCTGTCATTGCCCAATGGATGTTCGGTTCTGCAAACAATAATGTGTGGATTGACGCCATACGATTGCAACTCTTTTACACTATGTTGTGTTGGTTTTGTCTTTAGTTCTTTTGCCGAAGCCAAATAAGGCACCAATGTAAGATGTATTACGAGATAATCTTCTTTGGGCAATTGCCATTTTAATTGACGAATAGCTTCTATGAAAGGCAAAGATTCAATATCGCCGACAGTGCCACCAATTTCTGTTAAAATGATATCGTATTGATCTGAATTGCCGAGCAGCAACATTCTTCTTTTTATTTCGTCTGTGATGTGTGGAATTACTTGTACAGTTTTTCCTAAATAATCACCGCGACGTTCTCTATTGATAACTTCTTGGTAGATTTTTCCTGTAGTTACGTTATTAGCTTGAGATGTATGTACACCCAAAAATCGTTCGTAATGACCTAAATCTAAATCGGTTTCCGCGCCGTCTTCGGTTACATAACATTCGCCGTGCTCATAAGGATTCATTGTGCCCGGATCGACATTAATATATGGATCAAATTTTTGAATGGTTACTTTCAAACCGCGAGTTTGAAGTAATTTGCCTAAAGATGCTGCTAAAATGCCTTTGCCGAGAGAAGAAGTAACGCCGCCTGTAACGAAAATAAACTTTGCCATAACTGAAGAGTGGTTATGGACTGTAAAGTTAGAACATTCGGTTGATATATCAATTTAATTAGGAATAATTAATGGAATTATTTTTTATTTTGTTGATTTGTATCTATAAAAATGAAGATTTATGCTTGTTTATTCAATGGCATCGCGCACTTTGTATGCATAATCCTTATTGTCGATTTTATATCTAAAATAAAGAGCAGATTTATCTTCTTTCATAACTTCAAAAGCAAACATTTTTGCCCGAATAAAGTCTCTTCCGGGCATGGCATTATTCATAAAACGATGTAAGTATGTAGTATCTACTTGTGCGGAATCTGTTTGCAAATTATACATATTAAAAACATAGTTGAGTGATGCATATTGATTGCTTGGATTTTCGTTGGTCAACATGCAACTTTTAGTGAAAGCCAAAGCATTAAATGGTTTTGTTGAAGGATTATCTAAACCTATATCGAAAATATAATAATCAAAAGCTTCGCTGGCACTGTTCATCATTTCATCGTCTCTGATATTGTATTTTATAACATTGAAAATTGTAACAATTACATTGTCATTTTTTGTTTGATGTACAAAATGATTTTTATAGGCTTGTTCAGTTTTAAATGTATAGCGTTCTTCTTGAAGTTGTTCCATTGTAATGCCTTCTCGAATTTCGATTTTATCATTTTTAGGTTTAATAAATTCACAAGCACAAACAAGCATAATGCTTATCATAAAAAGAAATTTATATCGAATAAACAAGTTCATATTTTATTCGTTGTCGGTTTTATTTTCATTAGTAAATTTACGTTTTGTGCCTTCGTACATTTCAAATAGTTGAAACGAACAATCTAATTTACCATTTATTAAGGAATATTTTTTCTTTGGTTTTAAACCGATATGTTTCATCGCTTGGATATCGCTGGAAATTATTCCGCAAACATAACCACTGAAATGTTGCTTGAATGCAGTTCCAATTTGCTTGTAAAGTAAATCTATCTCATACGATTGCATACGTTCTCCATAAGGTGGATTGATAATCAACGTACCTTTGCCTAATGGCGGAATCATCTTTTGTATGTTGATTTCTCGCAATTCAATTAAATTTTTAAATCCGGATTTTTGAATATTGTTTTGCGCAATATAAATCGCTTTTCTGCTGTTATCTGAGCCAACTATTTTAAACGGAAAATGAACAATTTTTTGTTGCAGTGATGCTTGGATTTTATCGAATAAATTCTTGTCGAAATTTTTCCAATGTTTAAAGCAAAAATAAATTCTATCCACATTTGGTGCTTGATTAATTGCCATACTTGCCGCTTCCATCAATAGCGTTCCGCTACCACACATCGCATCTACAAAATGCGATTGTTTGTCCCACTTACTTAATTTTATTAAACCTGCAGCCAACACTTCATTAATAGGAGCGATGGTTTGCCCAATTCTATTGCCCCGTTGATGCAACGACGTGCCAGAACTATCCAACGAAATGGTAACTTGATTGCGTTGTATATGTAAGTTGAAAAGAATATCTGGTTGCTCTGTTTTTACATCAGGACGTTTGCCTCTGTTATATTTTCTAAATCTATCGCAAATTGCATCTTTTAATTTTAAGGCTGCAAATTGTGAATGTTTAAAGTATTCAGATTGAATGGTAAAGTCGATGGCAAATGTTTGATCTAAATCGAAAAAATCTTCCCAACTTATGCGTGTTGCAAAGTTGTATAAATCGTCTGTTGAGTTCGATTCAAATTCAAAAACAGGTACTAAAACTTTTAAGCAAGTGCGCAATTCAAGGTTGGCTCGATAGACTAATTCCAAATCATAATCGCACATTACCGCACGTTTAATGACTTTTATATTTTGCGCATTCAATTCGGCTAATTCATCTGCTAAAACTTGCTCTAAACCTTGAAAAGTTTTACAGATAATCTTTGTTTCAAAAATATTCACAACACGAAAATACAACTAATACAAGCATTTTTTTATATTTATAAGATGAGTTCAGATAATAGCCAACACGCAGAGCTGCAAAAGTTGAAACATTTTTTACAAGTTGAAGATGAATCTTCCTTTTCTTTTCTTCAAAAACTAAATAAAGATGAAGTACACGAATTGCGGATGAAAATCATTGAGGTGTCGCAATTTACACAAACTGATATATGGAAACGCTTGTCAGGCGTTGCCAATTTTTTCCCTAATTATATGAATGCCAAGATAGCACAAACGGTTTTAGGACCTTTAATTGCTGCCAATATGAGTTACTATATGCCGGAAAAAGATGCCATTGCTATAATGAAAAATATGAGCACATCTTTTTTGGCAACTGTCTCGGAATATATGATTCCGGAGAAAGCAGTCAACCTCATCAACCAAATTCCTATTGATATTTTAAAGAAAGTAACAATAGAATTAGTGCGTGATAAAAAATATTTAACTGCAGCAGGTTTCGTGGATGTTTCCGACATTGCGCGACTTATCGAATTATCAAAAGTAATTTACAACGAGGAAGATTTAATTCGCATTTCTATGTATGTTGAAAATAAATCTTATATCGCAAAAATAGTTGAACGCTTTACAGATGATAAATTAGAGAAGATTATAAAAAAAGCTTATCAAGAAAATTTACAAGATGAAATTTTGTCGGTTTTTGTACAACAATCAAGCAATGAAGTGCAACGCATTTTGCGTATTATAAATGAACTTCCAGAGCAACTCAAAACAAAAGTGATTAAAGATTTTGAAAACAGAATACAAAACCATGGAAACTAAATTATTTCAATCGTACAAGAAAAAAAATGACATTGCTTCGCATTACAATGTAATATGTATCGGCTCCGGTTTGGGCAGTTTAACTACAGCATCTCTACTAGCCAGAAAAGGAAAAAAAGTGTTGGTGTGCGAAAAGCATACAACACCAGGTGGTTTCACTCATGCTTTCACGCGCAACGATTATGAATGGGATGTGGGTTTGCATTATGTCGGCGATATGGACAGAAAAGGTTCGTTATTGCGTGTCGTTTTTGAGCATATTACAGATGGCAATTTAAAGTGGGCAGACATGGGCGAAGTGTATGATAAAATTGTCATTCAAGATAGAGTATATGAATATCCTAAAGGGTTGTCGGCGTGGAAAGAAAAAATGAAAGCCTATTTTCCTACAGAAAAAGATGCGTTTGCTATTGATAAATATGTGGAGTTGTTGTTTGCCGTAAACAAAGCTTCAAAAGATTTTTACGCAAAAAAAGTTTTGCCTGATTTTATTCGATTGCTTACGTCGCCGTTTATGAATAATTCATATAGCGATTTTGCTTCCAAAACAACCAAAGAAGTATTGGATAATATTTCAGATAATGACGAGTTAAAAGCAGTTTTGTCGGCACAATTTGGTGATTACGGAATGCCGCCCGGCGAAAGCAGTTTTGTTATTCATGCAGCGGTAGCCTTGCATTATATGAATGGTGGTTTTTATCCGATTGGTGGTGCCGGAGAGATTTTTAATACAATAGCACCAAGTATTCTAAATGCGGGCGGAGATATAGTTATTGGTGCAGCAGTAAAAGAAATTTTGATTGAAAACGGTGTCGCAAAAGGTGTTCGTATGCAAGACGACAAAGTGATTACAGCCGACACGATTGTTAGCGGTGCCGGCGTTCATATTACTTTTAACCAACTCATTGCCGACCAACATAAATCCAAGATAAAATTCTTAAAAGATGCAATGTCTTTGCCGCAAAGTTTCGGGCATTTGAGTTTGTATATTGGATTGAAACATACAGCCGAAGAATTGAATTTGCCAAAAGCCAATTATTGGATTTATCCTAATGGAAACAACCACGACAAAGCGATTAAAGAATTTTTAGAAGATAACACGAAGGAATTTCCGGTTGTTTATATTTCTTTTCCGGCATCAAAAAATCCGAAATTTGAAGAACAATATCCGGGACGTTCTACCATTGAAATTATTACACTTGCCAAATATGATTGGTTTAAAGAATGGGAAAATACACGTTGGAAAAAAAGGGGAGAAGCGTATGATGCATTAAAAGAAAATTTAGCGCAGCGCTTGTTGAAACA
The DNA here is from genome assembly GCA_020436225.1 of Bacteroidota bacterium. GTDB lineage: Bacteria > Bacteroidota > Bacteroidia > Chitinophagales > JADIYW01 > JADJSS01. The sequence goes on from JAGQYE010000070.1 coordinate 10,531, forward strand.
TTTGTATAAATACGAGCCACAAGTAGAAGGAAAAATTGATACGTACGAGCTTTCAACGCCAATTACCACCAAGCATTTTTGTAATTATATCAACGGCGAAATTTACGGTTTAGATCATCAACCTTCGCGATTTGAGAAAAATTATTTAAAACCCAAAACACCAATTAAAAATTTGTTTTTAACCGGACAAGATATTGTTACGGTTGGTATCGGCGGTGCATTGGTAAGCGGCGTTTTAACAGCATCAGCAATTACCAAATTAAATTTGATAGATGAAATAGTGAAAGCAAAGAGATAAGTTTTTTTAATTAAAAAATCCTGGCATTAATCTTGTTCTTATAACTATGACAAAGCCGTTTGTTCATGGAAATTTTGAGCGAGATACATTTTTGTAGCTCGCTTTTTTGCATAAAAAATCCCGACCGAAGTCGGGATAATAAAAACAAAAATTATGAAAAATTTATTTTGTGGTTTTAATCAACTCTTTAATACGAGCCGCTTTACCTTTCAACTCTCTGATGTAGAAAATTTTTGCTCTGCGTACTTTACCAATTTTGTTCACTTCGATTTTCTCGATATTTGGTGATAATAAAGGGAAAATTCTCTCAACACCAACGCCATTAGAAATTTTGCGAACTGTAAATGTTTGAGTAGCTCCGGTTCCTTTACGCTCGATTACGTCGCCACGGAAAACCTGAATACGCTCTTTTGTTCCTTCAATAATTTTATAATGTACGTTTATGTTGTCACCTGCTTTGAAAGCTGGAATATCTTTTGCCGGCGTTAATTTTTTAGTTAATTCTTTTACCTTTTCCATGACTATAATTTTTTGCGTGTGCAAAGATACGCATTTTTTACGGATTTCAATGTTATTTAATCGTTTTCTAATAAATCAGGTCTTCTTTTCTTCGTTCTCTCTAATGCTTGTTGATAACGCCATTCTTCAATCAACTTGTCATTGCCGGATAAGAGCACATCAGGCACTTTCCAGCCATTGAAATCGGAAGGACGTGTATATACAGGTGGTGCCAGCAAATTATCCTGAAAAGAATCACTTAAAGCAGAAGTTTCGTCGTTTAATGCGCCGGGAATTAAACGCACAACGGCATCAACAAGCACGGCAGCCGGCAATTCGCCGCCGGAAAGCACATAACTGCCAATAGAAATCTCTTTGGTGATGATATGTTCGCGCAAACGTTCGTCGATACCTTTGTAATGACCACAAAGAATAATAATATTTTCTTTTAGCGAGATTGAATTGACCATTTTCTGTTCTAATAATTCGCCGTCTGGTGTCATAAAGATGATTTCATCATAATTTCTTTCTTTTTGTAAAGATTCAATACACGTTAATATAGGTTCGATTGCCATTACCATGCCGGCGCCACCACCAAAAGGATAATCGTCGATTTGTTTAAACTTTTTCTTGGAATAATTGTGAAGATTGTGCAGATGAATTTCTACTAAATTCCTTTCTTGCGCTCTTTGTATGATAGAATGCGCAAAAAAACTTTGCATCAAATCAGGAACAGCAGAAAGGATATCAATACGCATGGAGTTTGTTTTGAGTTAGAATATTTCCAAAAAACCATCCGGCAATTGCATTGCAATTTCTTGTTTTTCATCATCAATATCGATTATAAAATCGTCGTTTAACGGAATTAAAATTTCCTTTTTATCTTTTTTAAGTTGAGCTAAAAACTGTTGTGGCATTTCGACAATTTGTTCAATTTTTCCGATTTTTCCTAATGTAGTATCTACAATTTCATAACCCACAATATCGTTGTAAGGTTCATCTTCCAAAACTTCAGTAAGATTTTCTTCATTAACAAAAATCGGTTTTGATTGTAATTTTTGTGCTTTCTCTTTTGTGTCAATATCTTCTAAAAAAATAATTGCTTGTGTATCTGAATTTATATCTTTTGTTTTGATAAAATATGGCAAATTATCAATAAAAATGGCTTGAATATTTTGGAAATCCGACATATAAAATTCGTCGATATACACTTTCAAATGTCCTTTGAATCCGTGTGTTTTGCCTGTTTTTCCTATGTTTATGAGTTCCATTAGCTCAACAAAAATACATAAAGTCTAAAATAAAAAAATCCCGACAAAATATAGTCGGGATTTACTATGTTGTAATGCCGAATTATTCAGCAGCTTCGTTTGTTTCTGTAGATGCTTCTGTAGTTTCAGTTGTCTCTTCAGTAGTTGCTTCTTCTTGAGCTACTTCTGCAACCGGTTTAGCTTTTGCCGGAGCATTAACGATAGAAGCATGTTTCTCTTTTTTCTTTGCTTCAGCATTAGTTTTATGATCTAAAACTTTGCCTTCTTTGTGAGTAGCCCATTCGTTGAATTTTGTTTCTACATCTTCTGCTTTTACAACGCCCAATGCCACACCACGCAATAAGTGTTTTTTGTACATTGCACCTTTGTAAGATAAGATAGCTTTAACGGTAGAAGTTGGCTCAGCACCATTTTGTAACCATTTAACCGCTTTGTCAACATCTAAAATGATTGTTGCCGGAACAGAAGTTGGGTTGTACGTACCGATTTGTTCGATGTACTTTCCATCTCTTTTTGCACGGCTGTCAGCCGCTACGATTTTGTAGAAAGGCGCACCTTTTGCACCATGTCTTTGAAGTCTTAATCTTGTTGCCATATTGAAATATGTTTTAATTTTTTAATGCTGATTTATCTAAAAAGATACTCAGGTTTTGAAATTGAGTTGCAAAGATACAAATTTCTTGTTGGTTTTCAAAGTTGATACTCAATAATGATATTATTTTAGTGTGAAATGAAAAAGAGTTATTTAACCGCAAAGTGAACAAAGATTTTCGCAAAGAGTATTAAGTATTTTTGAGAATTAAGGTATAAAAAAATATTAGGAGAAATGAATCTCAATACTTACGTCTTAATACTTACTACCTTTTTAAAAACCACTAAGACACTAAGTACACTAAGAAAAGAATTTAGTATTTAATTTCCACTTCTTTAGGAAGGAATTTGCTGGTGTCGCCTTTGCCGATAATAATTTCTCGAACAATAGTTGACGAAATAGCAGACAATTCAGGCGAAGAAAGAATGAGAAATGTATCGACTTCCGGTTGCATCATTTTATTGAGTTGGGCAATCGTTTTTTCGTATTCAAAATCAGCAGAAGAACGTATGCCACGTATAATGTATTTCGCATTTTTCTGCACACAAAAATTAATGGTTAATCCATTATAAGATTCCACTTTTACGCTTGGATTTTCTTTAAAAACTTTTTTTATCCAATCAATACGTTGTTCCAATTCAAACAGATATTTCTTTTGCGTGTTGACACCAATAGCAATAATTATTTCATCAAACAATGGAATTGCACGTTTTACGATATCAACATGGCCAATAGTAATTGGATCGAAAGAACCCGGGAAAATGGCGATTTTCTTCATATTACAAAAGTAGAAGATTTAAGTTAAAATCATACATAAGCTGTTTATTGATTTAGAAAATGTTGAGTATAAGAGCATTTTGTTAAAGTATAAATTGACGAAAAACAAGTATTTTTTCAAAACTCAATTTCCTTATTTTTGCAAACAACATGCAAGACTTAATTACTGCAGAACAACGTTTTATTCATCTTTTCGGCGATGGCAAAATAGAATCCTTTTTTTCGCCGGGAAGAGTTAATTTGATTGGCGAACATATTGATTATAACGGCGGTTCAGTGTTGCCTATTGCTATTTCTTTGGGAATTTCAGCTTTGGTGAGAAGGCGAGCCGATGCTATGGTTAATGTTCATGCAGAAACTTTTTCAGAAACAAGTTCTTTCTCTTTAGATACTGATTTCGTATTTCAGAAAAATGCAACATTGCATTGGTCAGATTATATTAAAGCAACACTTCAAGTTTTAAAAGATAACAAAGTTAAAATGAGTGGTGCTGATATTTTGATTTCAAGTACATTGCCAGTTGGCTCGGGCTTGTCTTCGTCTGCTTCTTTAGAATGCTTGATTGCTTTTATTTTTAACGAAAACTATTATTCCAAAAACAGAGTTGCTTTAGCAAAAGACGCTCAATTAGCTGAGCGAAAATATGTTGAAGTAAATTGCGGCATTATGGATCAATATATTATTGCCAATGGTAAAGCCGATAACGCCATTTTGTTGCATTGCGATTCATTAAAGCAAACTTTTATTCCGGCAGATTTTGGCGATTATCAATTGGTAATTTTAAATTCAAATGTTCCGCGAAGTTTAGCTACTTCAAAATACAACGAAAGACGAGCCGAATGTGAAACCGCTTTTACCATTTTAAAAAATATTGATATTGCTGAAAACTTGTGTGATGTGCACGAAGTTTCTTTAGCATTTTTAGAAGACGATATTTTATATCAACGAGCCAAACATGTTATTTTGGAAAATAAGCGCGTGTTGTATGCCGCGGAATTATTAAAAAGTGGCGATATTGAAGCATTTGGTCAGCAGTTGACGGAATCGCATATTTCATTAGATACAGATTATGAAGTCAGTTGCTTTGAGTTGAATATGTTGGTGCATTACAGTACACATTTTGAAGGTTGTATTGGTGCGCGTATGACAGGTGCCGGTTTTGGTGGCTGTTGCATTACGTTGGTAAAAAAAGATAGAATCAAAAAATTTATTTCGTATGTTGGGAAAAAATATAAAGAGAAAACTCAATTAGAAGCATCTTTTTATTTAGTAGATATTGTAGATAGCGTAAGGCGAATAAAATAATGTATTAATATAATTGGAAAAGTAATGATGGATCCGTTAGATAATATTGCGATTGAAGAAGTAGAAATGCCAAATGGCAGAAAGAATGAATATTTGTTGGTTTTCTTGTTGGCATTTGTTGGCTATTTAGCTTCTTTAGATTCGATGTTGCTGATGCCGTTGATTAATGATGTTATTAAAACATTTAAAGTAAGTGCTGTTGAATCTACTTTGTTGATTTCAGCCTATTCAATTATGGCATTTATTTCCGGCATTTTGTCGGCAAGTATTATGGATTTATTCGATCGAAAAAAATTGTTGATTTTTACTTTTATAGGATTTACAATAGGCACAATTTTATGCGGATTTGCTTATAATTTTTATTTATTTGTACTTTATAGAGGAATAACCGGAATTTTTGGTGGTATTATTGGTGGTGTTACCACTTCAATCGTCAGCGATATAATTCCTTATGAACGAAGAGCAACAGCCATCAGTATTATTTCACTTTCTTTCGCTGTAGCCGCTATTACCGGAATTCCATTTGGCTTGCTCATTGCCGGCGAATACGATATTCAAATGACATTTAAAATATTGGCAGGAATTTCTGTACTAACTACTTTCGCTTTAATTTTTTGGATTCCGCCTGTAAGAGACCATTTAAAAGATGTAACGCATTCGAAATTTCAATTTACGTATGCCAAGCAAATTTTTAAAGATGCCAATCAGCTGCGGGCTTTATTATTGGCATTTTTGTTGGTTTTCGGTCATCAAGTAGTCATAACATTTATTGTTCCATATTTTGAAAATAATATAGGTTTTGATGAACACGTAAAATCGCTAATGTATGCTGTTGGTGGCATTGCAACAGTTATCGTATCTCCATTTATAGGAAAAATATGCGATAAAAAAGGCAATTTACCATCGTTTATTGTCTTGTTACTCTTGTCATTCATTCCGATTTGGATAAGCACCAACGTGCAACATATCAACTTATATATGGCATTTGGTGTTTGTATTTTGTTTTTTGTATTTGCTGCAGGCAGAATTATTCCGGCATATACCATTATGACAGCAGCCACCACACCTGAAAAACGCGGCGGTTTTATGAGTATGCGTTCCGCATTTTTAGAATTAGGTTCAGGCGTTGCGGCTGTAGTTTGTGGTTTGGTGGTAAGTATTACACCTCAAGGTAAAGTTGAAAATTTTAATCACGTAGGCTATATTTCGATTTTAAGTGGAATTGTTTGCATATTTATTGCGCTCCGAATTAAAATTGTAAGCAACAAATAATCGAAACTGTATTATTTTATGTTTATGTTGAAATATTTTTTACGAAATATGGATAGAATGTTTAAATTTGTGAAAAAATAAGATTTCAATGGCAAAAATGACTAAAGTATTTGGCGCAATTATGTTTGTTTTAGGCAATATTTACCTAACAGTTACTTCATTCTTGTATATGAATACATCTGCGTATTTAGATTATAACGAAACGAAACAAATGACCTTCATTCATTCCGGCACTTTTTTCTTCTTTTTAGTATCAATATTATTAGTAGGATTTGGTGTTGTATTTGCTTGTGATAGAGTTTTAAAAGACAATCATTAATATCGATTGTCTTAGTTTTCATGGATATAAGTTTTGTCCTCGATTAGCAATAATCGAGGTTTTTTTATGCTATAATGCCACTTCCTACTAATTCATCTTCATTGTACCAAGCACAAAACTGTCCTGGTGCAATGCCTTTTTGCAGGTGTTTAAAGATGACATATAAACCTTCTTTTCTTCTGTATAAGCAACATTCATCTAAGGCTTGTCGATAACGAATTCTGGCTTTGTAAGTTTGTTGTTCGCCGATTCCTAATCGCAAATCGTCGCGAATAAAGTGAATATCATTTTCAGCAATAAATAATCCCGGTCGATTTAACCCGAAATGCGTTTCGCCTTCTCCTAAATAAATAATATTCTCTTTTGTATCGGTTTCTATTACAAATAAAGGATTTTTAAATCCACCGATTTTTATGCCTTTTCGTTGTCCAATGGTATAAAAATGTGCGCCATTGTGTTCACCTATAATTTTGCCGTCAGTTGATTTGAAATTATTTTTCTTAGTTAATGAAAAGAGTTGTTCATCACAAAAATTATCAAATTGGAATGTATGATGAATAGATTCATTATCAGGAATTAGAATTACATTTCCTTTTTTTGGTTGAAGTTGTTGTTGTAAAAAATCAGGAAGACGCACTTTTCCAATGAAACACAAACCTTGAGAATCTTTTTTCTCAGCAGTTATCAGTCCAATTTCTTTAGCAATTTTTCGCACTTCCGGTTTTAGCATTTCGCCGATAGGAAATAAGGCTTTGCTTAATTGTTGTTGATTGAGTTGGCAAAGAAAATAGCTTTGGTCTTTATTGCCATCTTTTCCGGCGAGCAATTGAAAAATTTCTTTTCCATTTTTATCGAAAGAAGATTTTCTACAATAATGGCCGGTTGCCACATAATCGGCCCCGATAGCAAGAGCATGTTTTAAAAAAATATCAAACTTAATTTCTCGATTGCACAATACATCCGGATTTGGTGTGCGTCCGGCTTCGTATTCAGCAAACATATAATCAACAATGCGAGCTTTATATTCTGTGCTTAAATCTAAAGTTTGAAAAGCGATGCCCAATTTTTGGGCAACTAAAAGAGCGTCGTTGCTGTCGTCCACCCAAGGGCAATCGCCTTGAATGGTTACACTTCCATCGTGCCAATTTTTCATGAATAATCCAATCACTTCATAGCCTTGTTGTTGCATTAAATAGGCAGCAACGCTCGAATCTACGCCGCCTGACATGCCAACAACTACTCGCTTTTTCATCTTACAAAAGTAGATAAAAGCGCATAAATACATTATTAAATTAAAATAAAAACCTGCGATAGAAATCGCAGGTCCAACATAACATTCATAAAATAACCAAAAAAAATTTTATCTACTTACGACGATTTTTCTAAATGTATTGCCTTCAGGAAGTTGGAATTTTAATAAATAGGTTCCACTCATTAATTGTGAAAGGTCGATAGACGTTTGTTGATCTTTTATATTGTTGAATTCATTGTAGTAAACAGTTTGTCCGGCTAAGTTGTAAAGTTCCACTTTTACGTCTTTATAATCCTTTAGAGAAAAATTGATATTGACATTATCTCGCGCCGGATTTGGATAAACATTCAAAGCATCAAATTGCATTTCAGTTTCATTGACAGGAGATACAGCATCAAGCGAGAATGTTTTAGATTCACTACATTGATTTTTATCTGTCACTTTTAGGTTATAATTTCCCGCATTTAAATCTGTTATTTTAGGAACTGTTAATTCGGTTGAATTATTAAGTAAGAAAGTATACGGCGCTGTTCCTCCGCTTACATTTATAGTTGCGTTGTAAGAACGATTATTGATTAATTCTGTTACTACATTTAATGATAATGCTTGCGGTTGAGTTATGGTTGCTGTTTTGCTAATACTACATTGATTACCATCTTTAATGGTTACAGAATAAGTGCCGGCTGCAGCATTTACAAGTTGTTGTTCTTGTTGGTTATTGTTCCATTGAAAAGTATAATTGCCATCGCCACCGCTTGGAATTACTTTTAATGAGCCATCATTTCCATTATTACAAGAAACATTTTTGATTAGTTGAATATTTGCATTAATTGCCGGTGTTACTGTAATAAATGCTTGTTTGATTGTTGAGTCTTTTGTTGTTGCATTATAGGCAACTAATTTTATAGAATAAACACCTGCTTGCGTAAATGTATAAGAAGCATTTTGTGATTCAGATTCCACTGTTCCATCATTTGTAAAATCCCATTTCCATTCAGTTGGGTTTCCTGTAGATTGGTCAGTAAAATTTACAGTTAAAGGAGCACAGCCTATAATCTTGTCAGTAGTAAATTGTGATTTTACAGGAGTTGAATTGGCTTGAGTTGTACAAGCATAAGGACTTTTTATATGTTTTCCATAAATACAAGATGCAGTAGAAATACTTCTATTTATTACATCGCTAACATTGGTAATATCAGAATTTTGATTGAGGTCGCGTTTTACTGCACCTGCAGAGATTGATGGATACATAATTTCTGTTCCTTCACTGTGGTGACCTTCACCGAAAGCATGGCCTAATTCATGTAATGCAACACTTTCAAAATCATATTGATTGGAAGCTGGATTATCTGTTCCAAAATAAAATAATGCATCCGGACTGAACATCATATCTATTGATTCAGGGAAAATTGGAGAGTTTCTGTCGCAGATAGAATAGCTGGTATAAGTTACAGCTAAAGCTCCCGGGGGAAGTGGACAAGATGCTGATGCAAAGCTAACAGTGTTTTCGTCATCTAATTGATTAGGGCAAGTATTGCTTGTTGTATTTTCGCTAATCTCAGCATTTACGCCTGTTTTGCAAATCCATTGGTCTAATGCTCTTTTAAAACAATTTTTTGCTGCAGTATTTGAATTTAGATTTTCGTTTAATGTGAATGTATAACCACCTTTATTGTTTTTATCTACTAAAATAAGTTTGTTTTTTTTGTATTCGAATTGATTATAAGAAACACTTAAAGAAGATTCAGATTCAATGATAGCACCATTTTTGTCTATAACTCTAAATAAGCCATTTCCTGAACCACCACCACCGAATGCTGATGCTCCCGGAACCAATACTTTTATTTCTGTGTCTGTCCAAGAAAGAATATAAGATGAATCTGGAAGTGGGTTAAATGAATTGGGCAAAACACTATTGGCATTTCTAAATTGTACTGTTGCTTGACCTGTTTTTTCTTTAAACCCAAATCCCATTATAGTTAATATGCTTTGAGTTCCTGCGCTAATAGTATTAGGCGTAAAATAGGTTACTTGTGCGCCACCTGCAACATCATACGTGCTATTGTCTTTTCCTTCTCTTAAATTACTTGTTGTAACTGGCTTTTTTTGGATTAAGCTATAAATCTTGTCGGAATTTTGATATTCGTCGAATGTGCCGATATATTTTCCTGAGAATTTATCGTATTCAATAAATCCTTGAGACATTCCGTAAATTTCATATTGTTTGTTATTTGATTGAAATTTTAAGGCATTTCTATTTGGAGTTAAAAAGAAAATCCCTTCTGTGCCAACTTTTAAATTCGCACTTGGCTCAACAGTTAATAGTTTACCGTCAATAAGTCCACCTTGTGTGATGATTTCGACAACATCAGGTGCGCTTCCTTTAATACGATCACTTACTTGTACAGTATTAACTGTATAGATAAATGTTTTGTCGTAATTCCAACAAGCAGTTTGTTTGGTTACTTTTCCTTGGATAACTAAGTTTGATTGGTCTGTACGTTGGTCAATGCTTAGCTTTGACAGCATACAATTTGCGTTACAACAATAGCTGTACGCTATTGCGAACAATAAGAAATAGGGTTTCATGTTATGTTATTTATGTTTCTAAAAAAAATAGGGTATTGTAAAATTATAATTAATTTTTCATTTTGTCAATAGTAAATTTCATTTTTTTTCAGCCACTGTCGATTTTCACTTGTTATTTATTATATTTTTATGCAATGTTAGGCTTAAAATTAGCAACTGATCCTCGTTGGGTTAATTTAGCTTCTATCACTATTGAAGAGATTTTAACCGACCATGCTTATTGTGAACAAAAAGCAACTACTAATTGTATTTCTCTTATACAGTTATATCCGGAAAAGGTATATATGGTTGAAAAATTAATTCCGATAGTTACGGAAGAATGGTCGCATTTTAAATTGGTTACTGAGGAGTTAAAAAAAAGAAATCTACGTTTAGGAAATCAACGACAAGATAAATATGTTGTTGGGTTGTATGATTTTTTTAAAAAAGGTGGAAGCCCGGAAGAACGATTCTTAGATAGATTATTGATAGCCGCATTAATTGAAGCAAGAAGTTGCGAACGATTTCGATTATTGTCTTTGCATTTGGAAGATGAACAATTAAAGCATTTTTATCACAAATTAATGATTTCAGAAGCCGGACATTATAGATTGTTTATTGATATTGCTGAACAATATTTTGAAAAATCTATAGTGAAAAATAGATGGAATCAATGGTTAGAACACGAAACAGTAGTTTTAGAAAATTTGGAAGTTCGAGGAGATAGAGTACATTAAAAACACTGAAATAAAATTAATGAAAGCATTAGAATTAAACGAAATAATTACATACTTGGTTGATTTGCAACAATCCATTTGTTCCAGTTTAGAGAAATTAGATGGTCAATCTACTTTTAAAACAGATAATTGGACCCGAACTGAAGGTGGCGGCGGTGCAAGTAAAGTAATTGAAAATGGAAATGTTTTTGAAAAGGGTGGTGTGAATTTTTCACATGTTTACGGAAAGCTGCCTGATATATTAAAATCGGAAACTCGAACAGCAAATTATTTCCATGCAACAGGCGTTTCTATTGTAATTCATCCACAAAATCCATTTGTTCCAATTATTCACATGAATGTTCGATATTTTTGTATGAGTGAAGAAGAAAATGGAAAAATTACTGACGAATGGTTTGGCGGCGGTATCGATTTGTCGCCGGCATATCCAAATGAAGATGATACTTTACATTTGCATCAAACATTGAAAGAAGTGTGCGATAAATTTGATATTTCTTATTATCCAACATTTAAAACTTGGTGCGATGATTATTTCACCATAAAACATCGTAATGAAATGCGTGGTGTTGGCGGCATTTTTTATGATCATCTTCGCCCAAAAAATGACGAGCACAAACATCAGTTGTTTTCTTTTATGCAAGCAGTAGGCAATAGTTTTTTGCCGATTTATGCTGAGATAGTTCAACGTAATAAAGAAAAATCTTTTAATGAAAAAAATAAAGAATGGCAGTTTGTAAGAAGAGGCAGATATGCAGAATTTAATTTGATTTATGACAGAGGAACTCATTTTGGGTTGCGTTCCAATGGTAGAATTGAATCAATATTAATGAGTTTGCCGCCACATGCTGAGTGGAAATATAACTATGAACCAAAAGAAAATAGCGACGAAGCAGCTTCATTGCTTTTTTTTCAACCAAAAAATTGGATTAATTAGAATTGTCTTTTAATTAGAATTAGATTTATCCTATCTTTGTACCTATGAAACCTACATTTGAATCGGATGATTGTAAACATTGCTCAGTAAGGTTTCAGTCTGTTTTTTGCAAAACAGAAAATGATAAGATTGAAGAAATCGATGCTGCTAAAATCTGCTCAGTTTTTAAAAAAGGAGAAATAATTTTTAAAGAAGGTTTTTTTGCTTCAGGTGTATATTGTATCAACAAAGGCAAAATAAAGGTTTCGATGGTGGGCGATGAAGGCAAAGAACAAATTGTTCGTTTGGCAAAACAAGGCGATATAATTGGCTATAAAGCGCTCATTTCAGGAGATAAATATAGCGCCTCAGCGACAACTTTAGAAGATAGTAATGTTTGTTTTATTCCAAGAGAAATTTTTATCAATATTTTACAAAAAGATGCAAATTTGTCTTTTGAGATGATGAAAATTTTATCAAACGAATTGCGAAATGCGGAAGTAAAAATTACAAACTTAGCACAAAAACCGGTTCGAGAACGACTTGCCGAAACTATTCTATTCTTAAAAGAAACGTATGGCATCGACGAACATAATAACATCAATATAGCACTCACGCGAGAAGATATTGCCAATTTGGTTGGCACGGCAACAGAAACAACAATTCGACTTTTATCAGAATTTAAGAAAGATAATATCATTGAATTAACCGGTAAAAAGATTAGAATTATCAACAACCAAAAACTCGTCAAAACAGCCAATATCTACGACTAACAATATGATTTTTATCATATTATTAGCTGATTCAGGTCAGCAGAAATAGTTACACTTTACTTTAATTTTATCTCAAATTTTAATTGAGGTGTTCATTCTTTCTATCAATCGTTTTGATGATTTTTCAGCAAAAGCACTTTGTGATTTTATCAATGATAAATTATATCCTGAAATATTTTCGGTTTTAGAAAGTATTGATATGCATATTTTTGAGTTGATGATGGAAAAAAATTCGCAATTAAATGATATTGTGAATTGTAATTTTCAAATTGTTTCAAAAGAAATTAAAATGCTTTTTTCTAAGTATGAAGTATTAATGTTTCCACGTTTGATTTCGATGGATAATTCAACAATTTCGTTAACACCAATTATTGATAATCATAAAAGAGTATATAAAATATTTAAAAAAATTCGACACTTATTAGACGATTATGAAATTCAAGCAACGTGGTCGTTAAAGCAAAAAAAATGTATTAACGAGTTGTATGTGTTAGAACAATCTGTTTTATATGTATTATATTTAAAAGAGAATTTTTTATTGGCAGAAATAAAAAATACTTCAAGAAATGAAATCGCCCGATAAAATTGTAACACATTGTTTTCATTGCGGTGAAGAATGTAAGAGCGAACATGTTTTTGTGTACGATAAACATTTCTGTTGTAGCGGCTGTAAATTGGTATATGAAATCTTACAAGAAAATGAATTGTGTACGTATTATTCCTTAAATCAAACGCCGGGAAATAATGCAAATATCCAAGTAAGAACCGATAAGTTTTCCTTTTTAGATAATGCAGAAATTCAACAAAAAATAATTCAATTTACAGATGGTAAACAAACACATGTTACATTTTATTTGCCTCAAATACATTGTAGCTCCTGTTTGTGGTTGTTAGAAAATATTTATAAAATCAATGACGCTATTGTTGCTTCTACGGTAAATTTTAGTACAAAAGAAGTTTTTATTATTTACGATAACCAAAAAACAACACTTCGTAAAGTAGTGGAAACATTAACATCCGTTGGTTATGAACCACATTTGAGTTTGCAAGAAATAAATACAAAACCTACTACTTTCTCTAATAAAACTAAACTATATAAAATTGGAATTGCCGGCTTTTGTTTTGCCAATATTATGATGATGAGTGCGCCTGAATATTTTGTAACAGATAGTGTATTAGAAGGTGGAATCAAACAAGTATTAAGATTATTTATAATAATATTTTCATTGCCTGTTGTATTCTATTGTGCATCAGAGTTTTTCGTGTCGGCATGGAATGGCATAAAAACAAAATATTTAAACATAGATGTTCCAATTGCATTAGCTATTTTAATTACTTATGGAAGAAGCTTATACGATTTTTTTTATGGCAATGGAATGGGCTATTTTGATAGTATGAGTGGTATTGTTTTTTTTATGTTGATAGGTCGATATTTACAAGATAAAACATATCAATCTATTTCTTTTGATAGAGATTATCAATCTTTTTTTCCTATTGCAGTTAATGTCTTAAAAGAAAATAAACTTGTGCCAACCTCGATAGATCAAGTGCAAAAAGGTGATACGATACAAGTGTATAATCAAGAATTAATTCCGGTTGACGGAATATTGTCGAAAGGAACAGCCACCATTGATTATAGTTTTGTAAGTGGAGAAAGTTTACCGGTTTCAAAAAATATCGGTGAAATTATTTATGCCGGCGGAAAACAAACTTCCGGAATGATAGAGTTGCTTGTAGTGAAAGCAGTTTCTCAAAGTTATTTGACCAATCTTTGGAATAAATCTGTTTTTAAAAATAAAGCACCTAAAAACAATTCTTATATCGATGCATTGTCGAAATATTTTACCATTCTTGTATTGTTAATTGCCATTGTTGCTGCTGCTTTTTGGTATAGTAAAAGCGAATATACGTTGATGTGGAATGCTGTTTCTACTGTTTTAATTGTTGCTTGTCCGTGTACATTATTATTAGCAGCAACCTATACCAATGGAAACATTCTCAATATTTTCAACAAGAATAAATTTTATTTGCGGCATGCTGAAGTCATCGAAAGTTTATCCAAAATAAATTATATCGTTTTTGATAAAACCGGAACACTAACAAGAAATACGGAAGTACAAGTCAGTTATTCCGGAAAATCATTTTCTGACGATGAAAAACAAGCTATCGCATCGATGGCACAACAATCTGCACATCCATTGAGTAAAGCTATTATTCAATATTTTAATCTTCAATCAATCGATAAAATAAAAGATTTTAAAGAGACAAGTGGAAAAGGTATCGAAGGCTGGATAAATGAACATTATTTCAAAATTGGTTCACATGATTTTGTTTTTAACGAAAATACAAACTCAACTAATAATAATAGTTCAGTTTTTGTAAAAATAGATAAAGAATATTACGGACAATTTAGTATTAAAAATCAGTACAGATTTGGCTTTAATGAGTTGATGAGTAAATTAAAATCAACTTATCCAATTGCAGTTCTTTCGGGTGATAATGATGCTGAACGAAAAAATTTGGAAAAGATTCTAGGGCAAGATGCGGATATTTTATTTTCACAAAAACCGGAAGATAAATTAGCCTATATAAATTACCTGCAAGAAAGTAAACATCGGAAAGTTTTAATGGTAGGAGATGGGTTAAATGATGCCGGAGCTTTAAAACAAAGTGATGTAGGCATTGCAATATCAGAAAATTCAAATAACTTTAGTCCTGCGTGTGATGGAATATTGGAAGCTGTGCAATTTTCGAATTTAAATAAATTTGTACAATTGGCTAAACATACACAACATATCATACTCATCTGTTTTGTATTCTCATTTATTTATAATGTTATTGGATTGTCGTTTGCCGTTCAAGGTATTCTTTCGCCGTTTATTGCAGCTATTTTAATGCCATGCAGTTCCATAAGTATTGTAATTTTAACCTATTTGTTAACACACTATTACAGCAAAAAAATAAAATTGACAAACTATGATAAAAGTCATATTTTTCAATGATACACATCATTAAGATTTTTTTTAATTAAAAATACTTTTGAGCAATGAGCGTAATGATAATTATGTTGATAGGAAGCCTGATTATTTCAGGCGCATTTCTTATTGCATTTATCTGGAATGTGAAGGATAATCAATATGATGATGATTATTCTCCGGCTCAACGTATTTTATTTGATAACGATAATAAAGAAGAAGAAAAAACAAGCAAGTAAATATTATGGAATTAGAAAAATTTTATTACGACAATAAGCTCTCTAAGAATTTCGCTGTAGCTACTTTATTTTGGGGTATTATAGGAATGATGGCTGGCGTTTTTGCCGCATTTCAATTGGCTTTTCCGGCTTTAAATTTAGATACAGCATATATAACCTTCGGTAGGTTGCGTCCGGTTCATACCACAGCAGTAGTTTTTGCATTCGTAGGAAATGGAATTTTTACAGCAGTATATTATGCTATTCCTCGTTTATTGAAAACAAAAATGTATAGCGATGTTTTAGGTAAAATCCATTTTTGGGGATGGCAACTTATCATCTTAACTGGTGCAATAACTTTAATGTTGGGATACACTACAACTAAAGAGTATGCTGAATTAGAATGGCCATTAGATATAGCTATTACAGTAATTTGGGTAGTTTTTGGTATCAATATGTTTATGACCATTTTAAAAAGAAGAGAACGTCATTTGTATGTTGCAATTTGGTTTTTCTTGGCATCTTGGGTTACAGTTGCCATGTTACATATTGTCAACTCTTTTGAAATTCCTGTTAGCTTTTTTAAAAGTTATTCAATGTATGCCGGCGTGCAAGATGCATTAGTAGAATGGTGGTACGGTCATAATGCGGTTGCTTTCTTCCTAACCACACCATACTTAGGCTTGATGTATTATTTTGTTCCCAAAGCAGCTAATCGTCCGGTATATTCTTATCGTTTAAGTATCATCCACTTTTGGTCAATTATATTTTTATATATCTGGGCTGGTCCACATCACTTATTATATACTGCATTACCTCAATGGGCACAAACATTAGGCACAGTGTTTTCCATTATGTTGTTGTTGCCAAGTTGGGGCGGTATGTTGAACGGATTATTTACTTTGCGAGGTGCTTGGGATAAAGTAAGAGAAGATCCAATTTTAAAGTTCTTTGTTGTTGGTATTACTTGTTATGGTATGGCTACATTCGAAGGGCCAATGCTATCACTTAAAAATGTAAATGCAATATCACATTATAGCGATTGGACTATAGCACACGTTCATATCGGTGCTTTAGGTTGGAATGGTTTCCTAACATTCGGTATGTTGTATTGGTTAATCCCAAGATTATATAACACACAATTAGCATCTAAGAAATTAGCGAGTACACACTTTATTATTGCCACATTAGGTATGTTGTTATATGCAATTCCGATGTATTGGGCAGCTTTCCGTTCTTATTTTATGATGAAAGCATTTACACCTGAAGGTCAATTACAATACCAATTTATTGATGTAGTTCAATCTACAGTTCCGTTCTATATTATGCGTGGAGTCGGTGGCTCTTTATACTTATTCGGTGTTTTCTTAATGGCTTATAACTTAGTAAAAACAGCAAGAAAAGGTACTTTTGTAGAACGAGAAGAAGCAGAAGCTATGCCTTTAGCAAAACGTTATACACAAACAGGCAGAAAAATTTGGCACTCTATAATCGAAAGAAAACCGGTGTTAATGTTGGTAATGAGTTTCTTTGTTGTTTCATTAGGCGGATTGTTTGAAATAATACCAACATTCTTAGTTAACACAAACATTCCAACCATAGCAAGTGTAAAACCTTATACACCATTAGAATTGCAAGGAAGAGATATTTATATCCGAGAAGGTTGTGTGAATTGTCATTCTCAAATGATACGTCCTTTCAGACATGAAGTAATGCGATTTGGCGAATATTCCAAAGCAGGTGAATTCGTATATGATCATCCATTTTTATGGGGAAGTAAACGAACCGGTCCGGATTTAGCTCGAATTGGTGGAAAATATCCGGATAGTTGGCATTTCAATCACATGTATGAACCAACATCAATGGCGCCGGGCTCTGTAATGCCTCGATATCCTTGGTTGTTCGAAAAAGACTTAGATATTTCTACTACCATTTCAAAAATTCATGCTATGCGAAATTTAGGTGTTCCGTACGCAGAAGGTTACGAAGCAAAAGCAAATAAAGATTTAGAAAAACAAGCTAAAAAAATTGCAAGAAGTTTAAAGAACGATAAGATTGATGTCAGCTATAAAAAAGAGATTATTGCACTTATAGCTTATTTGCAACGATTGGGAACAGATATCAAAGCAGATAAATAATTGACTTAACAGATAATTTAATACAAATGAAATTTATAAATTATTTAGAATCGATAACAGGAATTGGAATTTATCCATTGACCTCATTACTTATATTCGTCGTTTTCTTCGTTGCTATGAGTATTTGGGTTTATCGCTCTGACAATGGATTTATTTCCTACATGAGCAATATTCCATTAGATGATAATTCCATAAGTGATAAACCTAAATCATAAAATAATAGTATGAAATCGAGAATTATAAAATACCTTAGTTTAATCGTATGCTTTTTCTTAGTACAAAACATTGCGTTAGCCGAAGAAACAGTAAAAGCAGCCGAAACTGCAACAAACTCTAGTTCAATTAATTTACCAATAAACACAATTTTAAGTGGAGTTGCTCTGTTGTTGTTGTTTATTATTATCATCATGTCAATGACTGTCAAAAATGCTATAGATTTTTACAAGTCAAATCAAAAGAATATCAATAAAATAACTGTATTCTTTGGATTTTTATTATTGTCATATAGTTCGTTTGCAGAAGAAACAGCAAGTGCAACAACTGTGGCTGTTAGTTCAAGTTCATCAGAAATGCTATCGAACATTTATTTCTATGCATTTTTACTGATAATTTTTGTGGAAGTTGCTATCATTCTTTATTTCTTAAAGATGATTAATTTCTTAACTGGCATTCAAAAATACAGCGAAAGTACTAAGGAGAAAAAGTCTCTTTGGGCAAAATTAAATCAACTAAAATCAGCGGAAGAAGAAGAAGAAATCGATATTGGTCATGACTACGATGGTATCCGAGAATTAGACAATGTTACGCCACCTTGGTTTACAATTGCTTTCTTAGCTTCCATTGTTGCAGCTATCATTTATTTCTATAGATTTGAAATTGCACACACAGCACTCACACAAGAACAAGAATTTGAAATTGAAATGCGCGTTGCAAAAGCTCGACAAGATTCTATACTGAAATTGAGTGGCAATAGTGTAGATGAAAACAACGTGAAGATGCTTGGAGAAGCAGATATTGCTTCCGGACATAAAACATTTGTAGCAAATTGTGCTGCTTGTCACGGCGATAAAGGTCAAGGTGGTGTTGGGCCAAATCTTACTGACGCATATTGGTTACATGGCGGTTCTATCAGTGATGTATTTAAAAGTATAAAATATGGTTGGGTTGATAAAGGAATGAAATCTTGGAAAGACGATTTTTCTCCAAATCAAATTGCGCAACTTGCAAGTTTCATCGAATCTTTAAAAGGAACAAATCCTCCGAATGCTAAAGAAAAACAAGGCGAACTATACGTAGAAAAAGCTGCAGCCGAAGCACCTACTGATTCAACAAAAGTCAATTTGTAAAAAATGGAAATTGATGATATATATGAAGACGAGTCGTATCGAGACAGAATAAGTACAGTAACAGAAGATGGAAAACGAAATTGGGTTTATGCACTTAAACCCAAAGGCGTTTATTATAATTATAGAACAGCATTAGCCGTACTTTATCTTTTAGTATTTTTTGGTTTACCATTTATAAAAGTAAATGGAATGCCTTTTGTTTTACTTAATGTTTTAGAAGGGAAATTTATTTTATTCAGTAAAATATTTTGGCCCAACGACTTCCATATTTTTGCTATTGCGATGATTACATTTATTGTCTTCATTGCATTGTTTACAATAGTTTTTGGTCGATTATTTTGTGGCTGGATTTGTCCGCAAACTATTTTTATGGAATTTGTTTTTCGTAAAATAGAATGGTGGATAGAAGGTAGCCCTGCCAAACAACGTTTATTAGATAAAGCCGATTGGACTTTCACTAAAGTTTGGAAAAAAGCACTTAAACATATTTTATTCTTTTTGTTTTCATTTTTAGTTGCTCATACTTTCTTGGCTTATATTCTTGGAATCGATGAAATCTCTAAAATTATTACCGAACCTTTGAGCAATAACTTGAGTTTATTTTTGGGAATTATCGGCTTTGCATTGACTTTTTATGGCGTGTTTGCTTTTGTGCGTGAAATTGTTTGTACTACAATTTGTCCGTATGGAAGATTACAAGGTGTATTGTTCGACCAAGATACGATGTTGGTCGCTTATGATTATAAACGCGGTGAACAACGTGGTAAATTCAAGAAAAATGAAGAAAGAATTTTGGGCGATTGTATCGACTGTCATCAATGTGTGAATGTATGTCCAACCGGCATTGATATCCGTAATGGAACACAATTAGATTGCGTTGGTTGCACCGCTTGTATGGATGCTTGCGATTTTATGATGGATAAAGTAGGATTACCAAAAGGACTTATTCGTTATGCTTCTGAAAATGGAATTGAAAAAGGCGAAAAATTACATTTTACGCCAAAGATAAAA
Organism: Bacteroidota bacterium; assembly: GCA_020436225.1. Taxonomy (GTDB): domain Bacteria; phylum Bacteroidota; class Bacteroidia; order Chitinophagales; family JADIYW01; genus JADJSS01. The sequence continues at coordinate 30,794 of JAGQYE010000070.1, forward strand.
GCCTATACAGCTATTTTGATTTTGCTTACAGTTGTACTTGTTGCTCTTTTATTTTCAAGAAAGGATATTGATGTCAGTATTTCTCGTGTTGGCGGCCAGCTTTATCAAGAACAACCAGACAATAAATTGAGTAATTTATTTAATGCGAATATCATCAACAAAACTAATCAAACATTTCCTGTTGAATTTAGAGTTGAAAATTATGACGGAAAAATACAATTGGTTGGAGAACATGCTATTCAACTTAAAAAAGAAGATATAACAAAATCAACTTTCTTTATTATTCTCAATAAAAAGGATGTAAAGAAAAGAAGTATAAAATTAGAAATCGGAATTTATCGCAACAATAAAAAAATACAAACGGTCTCAACAAAATTCTTGGGTCCGTTTGTATAAACAACAATAGTATGAATTGGGGACATAAATTATTAATCGGTTTTTTGGCTTTTGTCTTTATGATAATCGGAATGGTATATGTTGCCATGCAACAAAATATAGAAATGCAAGATGATAATTATTATTCCAAAGAACTCGCTTACCAAACGGTGATAGATGGAAAAAATAATTTAAAAGCAATGCATGATGAAGTCCAAATTAATGTGAATGATACATTTGTAGAAATATCCATTCCGGAAGCTGCCGCCACTTCTGTAGAGAATGGAAAAATTCGCTTTTTACGTCCGTCAGATGCCACAAAAGATGTGCTTTTGCCATTAGAGTTAGATGAACAAAATACCCAAAAAATTCCGATTCAAAAATTTATTAAAGGTACATACAGCTTGCAATTAAGTTGGACAAGCAAAAATTTGCCTTATTATTTTGAGCGGAGTGTTTATATTTGATTATGTTGATGTCAACATTGATAGCAGGATTTACTATCGGAATCTTAGGTAGCTTTCATTGCGTTGGAATGTGCGGTCCCATCGCTTTAGCGCTGCCTGTAGGAAATGCCGGAAAGTGGAATCGTTTATTGTATATTCTATTGTATAACATTGGAAGAGCTTCAGGATATGCATTAATTGGTTTACTTTTTGGTTGGTTGGGAAGTCGATTGTTTATTGGAAAATACCAGCAGATATTATCTGTTTCGCTTGGTATTTTGATTTTATTTTTCTTGTTTTTTGCTGAATTTTTATCCTTCAAAATTCCATTTTTTGATAGTTATACAGCAAAGTTGAAACAATATATCGTCCACTTTTTTAAATCAGAAAAACATTATTACACATTTTGGATAATCGGATTTTTAAATGGTTTTCTTCCTTGTGGATTAGTGTATATGGCATTAGCCGGTGCATTAGCAACAGCCGACGTTGGTCACAGCGTTCTGTTTATGCTGGCATTTGGATTGGGTACTTTCCCGATTATGTTCTTAGTAATAGTAAGCGGAAAATATATTTCAATGCAATGGCGAAATCGAATGCGTCGTGTAGTGCCTTATTTTATTGGTATTATGGCTGTTTTATTGATACTTCGAGGATTGAATTTAGGCATTCCTTATGTTAGTCCGAAAATGAACAACGAAACCGGAACGACAACCTGTTGTCATAAATAATCACGACATCAAAAAGTCGATGTTTCTTTTTAAACCGGAATATTTTGTTCTTTTTACTGCAGATTTTCTAAATATTTCACCAAATACTTCTTCAGTAATATCTTTCCATTCTTGTCGATTCATATTGCGCAATTTTTCGTTAGGCTCAAATCTTGGTTCTTGATGTGGAATGGAAAAACGATTCCATGGACAAACATCTTGGCAAACATCACAACCAAACATCCAATCGTCTAATTTATTTTTAAATTCTGTTGGCAATGTATCTTTTAATTCTATCGTTAAATACGAAATACATTTACTGCCGTCAATAATTTTATCGCCAACAATAGCATCAGTCGGACAAGCATCAATGCATGCTGTACAAGTGCCGCAATGATTGGTATAAAACGGAATATCGTATTCCAATTCAGCATCAATAATTATTTCTGCCAAAAAGAAAAAAGAACCTTGATTCTTGTTGATGAGTAAAGAATGTTTTCCTACCCAACCAATGCCACTTTTTTTCGCCCAAGCATGCTCTAAAATAGGAGCTGAGTCCACAAAACAACGTCCGTTTATATCGCCGATTGTGGCTTGCATTTTTTCAAAAAGAATTTTCAATTTTTCTTTTACTACAAAATGATAATCTTCGCCATACGCATATTTAGAAATTTTTGGAGCGTCTTTGTTTTGTTTTTTCTCAGTAAAATAATTGTAGGTTAATGAGATTACAGACTTGGCATCCGGCACTAAAATTCTTGGATCTAAGCGCATGTCAAAATGGTTTTCCATATATTGCATCGTTCCGTTATAACCTTGTTGTAACCAATGCTCTAAATGCGGTGCTTCTTCTTCCAAAAAATCGGCTTTAGCAATGCCACAATGTGCAAAGCCTAATTCATTTGCCCATTGTTTTATTTTGTAAGAAAAGATAGCTTTATCTTCCATTCTCTACATAAACTTATGCTTGTTTTTTCAAGATGATTATTACCAAATAATCCCAATCTTACCCATAGTTTTTCGTGCTTCCATATCGTCGTGTGCTTGTGCAATATCTTGTGCTGCGTACATTTTTCCAACGTGTGGATTTATTTTATTTTCTTCCAATAATTGGATAACCTGTTTCATGCAATATTTAAGTGTTTCCGGTTTATAATCGGCAATACGCAACATATTTACGCCAATTAAACTTCTGCTTTCCATAATAAAAACTGCAGGATGATACACGCCAAAAGCGGCTCCCATTTTTGCCTTTGTAAATAAATTATGTGCATCAGTCATCATAGAAGCACCATACGCAACTATGCGTCCGCCTCTGTTTAATACTTTATAACTCTTTCGAAAATTATCGGCACCTAAGCTATCAAATGCGACATCAATAGGTTCTTTTATTTCTTTAGAAAAATCTTTTTCTGTGTAATTGATACAAACATCAGCACCTTGTTGCTTGCAATAGTCCAATTTTTTTTGACTGCTTGCTGTTGTATAAATTTTGGCATTTTTAAGTTTACAAAGTTGAGTTAACGCAGTACCGACACCACCGGCACCTGCGTGTATAAGTACAGTTTCATTAGGCAAAACATTCGTCGCTACAGAACATGCATAAAAAGCCGTACTGTATTGAGTTGCTAAAGCTAAAGCTTTGCCAACGTCCATATTTTCGCTGATTTTTGCAATTGCATTTTCTTTTTGTAATACATATTGACTATAACCACCAAACCTTGTAAATGCCAACACTCGATCGCCCACTTTTACAGATTTTACATTCTTTCCGATTTTATCCACTCTTCCGACAGCTTCATATCCAACAATAGCCGGTAAAGGCGGACAATCTCTGTAATTTCCAAGTCTGGCAACTACATCGGCAAAATTAATTCCGGAAGCTTCCACTATAATACCTACTTCATCATCTTTAGGTTTATCAGGTTTTATATCTCTAAATTCAAATGCATTTTTTGAGTTTCCAAATTTTACTAAATAAATGGCTTGCATAATTGTATTGTTTTTGATTTTAGTATATTAGATAATTCTGTTTATTTTATAATTTATTTTATATAAAACGTCGTTTCTCAGAAATTGAATATTTATCTTTTTCCCAATTTTCCGATTCAACAAATATAAGGCATCTTCTAAATCTATTGTGCTTGATTTATGGTTGTCTATCTTTATAATCTCGTCACCTTTTTGTAAACCTGCAATAGATGGAGCCGAGCTTTCTGTAACACTCTTCACAACAAATCCGTAATTTTTGGTTTTATTCTCCAACAAGATAATATTGGAAATGTTTAAATCGAAGATATCGTTGTAATGTTTATTTGGATGTAAATAAATTGCATTTTCAGGATAGGCAAAATATGCATCAAATCGGAATAAAATATCATTTCCAATATTGCCATCTAAATCATATTCGTCGTGTTTATTGTTGATTGAATAGACATCGCTATATGCTGCAATGACATTTTTAAATTTGAACGTATCTACAAATAGTTGATGAACTCTGCTGATTTTTGAATACATGGCACCAGCAAGTCCTTCGCCAATTTCAGCATCAATGTATTTATGGATGTGTAAATCCTCCGGCGAAACATTTTTAATAATAAGAGAAATATTGGCACCTGTGTCGAAAAGCAATTCTGAAGTGTACACCTCGTTATTGTCGTTCATTAATACGCAAGAAGTGTACCCTTTGCTATTTCTAATGGTGATAGGTAATTTGGTATAAGCTGATTTGATTTTCTTTTTTGGTTTTTTCTCAAAGAGCTCAATTTGCCGTTTTTTGAAATTGAGATGAACATAATATTTTTCGAATAACTCTGCTCCAAAAATTCCATCTACATTTATTCCAAGATATTTTTCTAAGTTAATGGAGTCTTTACTTAAAATGAAAACAGGAATATTTTGACCAAATAATGCGCCCAATTTTAAAGTTGCATTATTTAGCTTTATCATCTCAACAGAATCTTTTACACCTAATCCAACAAAATATAGTTTTTTTCTACTTTCAATTTGAAAAGAATCTAACCACATTGGATGCAAAATAATGGTGCTTTTACAACCGGAATCAAAAATAAATTGCAATGTTTTTCCATTTATTTCTAAATCTGCAATAATGATATTGTTGTATAGTTTAAACGGAATACTTGTTTTTCCTTTTTTTTGTTGAATATCGTATGTAGGAGAAGCATTAGCATGTATTCCGACTAACATAAGCCAGCAAAATCCAATTATTTGTATGCGTCTCACCTTATAAATTTAGAATTAATTTGCATATAAATGTATTTTTGCGGTATGAACTATTTGAGTGTTGCTCAGCTGACAAAATATTACGGTGATAAATGTTTATTCGAGAATATTACTTTTTTTATAGATAAAGGACAAAAAGTTGCTTTCATTGCAAAAAATGGAAGTGGAAAATCTTCATTGATAAAAATCTTACAAGGCAAAGAACCACCAGAAAGTGGCGACTATAAATTTCATAAAGATATCAAAGTTGGATTCTTGGTGCAAGAACCTGTTTTTGAAGCAGAAAAAACGGTTTATGAAACTATTATGAACGCCGAACATCCAATATTAAAAGCGAGTTTGGATTATGAACATGCTTTGGCAGGAATTGGAAATCTTCAAGCTGCAATGGATAAAATGGATGCGTTAAATGCTTGGGATTACGAGCAACAAATGAAGTTGATCTTGTCAAAATTTTTAATCACTGATTTAGAACAAAAAGTGGGAACGATGTCGGGCGGGCAACAAAAGCGATTAGCACTTTCCATTCTATTGTTGCAACAACCGGATTTATTGATTTTAGATGAGCCAACCAACCATTTGGATATGGATATGATAGAATGGTTGGAAGATTATTTGTCAAAGAATAATTGCACTTTGTTTATGATTACGCACGACCGCTATTTCTTAGAAAATATCTGTACAGAAATTTTGGAATTGGATAATGGCATTTTATATAAGCATAAAGGAAATTATTCGGCATATCTTCAAAATAAAGAATTACGCGAAGAAAATTTAAGAGCCAACATCGCACGCGCACAAAATACTTTTCGCAAGGAATTGGAATGGATGCGCAGACAACCTAAAGCACGCACGACAAAAGCCCAATCGCGAATTGACAATTTTGAAAATGTGAAATCGGCAGCTACACAAAAAGTAGATGATAAGAAAATTGCAATTGAAATAAAAATGCAACGCTTAGGCGGAAAAATTTTAGAGTTACACAACATCGACAAAAAATATGGAAATAAAATTTTGTTAGATAAGTTTACCTACAAATTTCAACGAGGCGAACGCATTGGAATTGTTGGAAGAAATGGTTGCGGAAAATCTACTTTGCTAAATATCATTATGGGCGAAGAGCAATATGATAATGGAAATTTGGTGTTAGGCGAAACGGTTGTTTTTGGTTATTACAACCAAAAAGGATTGCAATTAAAATCAGATAAAAAAGTGTTGGATGTCATTAAAGATATTGCTGAGTTTTTGCCAATAGGAAAAGGCACATTATCGGCATCACAATTATTAGAACGTTTTTTATTTCCACCGGCACAACAGCATAATTTTGTTTCTACTTTGAGTGGCGGCGAGCGAAGACGCTTGTATTTATTGACAATTCTGATGAAAAATCCGAATTTTTTAATTTTAGATGAGCCAACCAACGATTTAGATATTTTGAGTTTGCAAGTGTTGGAAGATTTTTTATCGGAATATAAAGGTTGCTTATTGATAGTTAGTCACGATAGATATTTCTTGGATAAATTAACCGACCAACTTTTTGTTTTTGAAGGAAACGGGAAAATTCAAGTGTTTTTGGGAAATCACAATGAATATCGATTAGAACAGAAAGAAATTCTTAAACAACAAAAAGCAGAAGAAAAGCAACAACAATCTCAGCAAACAAAACGTCAAGAAGTACCTAAGAAAAAATTATCGTTCAAAGAGCAAAATGAATTTAAGAATTTAGAAAAAGAGATAGATGCATTGATTGCTGAACAAAAACAATTGACAGAGCAACTGCAAGGTATTACCAATCATCAAGAAATTCAAACAATAAGCGAACGTATCGCTGAAATTATACAACAATTAAATGATAAAGAATTGCGTTGGTTAGAGTTAAGTGAATTTATGTAAATAGCAATATTTAGATCCAACCTTTTGCTTTAAACTCCAAGTATTTATTGATAGTTTGAGTAGATAAGTCTTCCGGCGCAGTCAACACAGATTGAATACTATATTTGGCTAATTCTTTCACCATCATTTCTTTTTCGTATAAAAATTTCTTGCCAATAGTTTTGTGGTAAATGTCTAAAGTATCTATCGCCGATTCGTAACTGTATTTTTCAATCTCAATATTTTTAAAAAGAACAACTAATAAAAGATGTGAACGATTCAATTTTCTAAAAATTGGAAGATAGCGTTCCATCGTATAATAGCTTTCAAAGTTGGTAAATAAGATTAACAAGCTACGTTGTTTTATTTGCTTTGAAACGAATGAAAATAAGGCTTCATAATTGGCTTCAAAGTTACTTTCAGTTTCTTTATACAAAGTTTCTGAAATCAGTTTTAGTTGCTTTGGAATTTTAGTTGCTTTTACAATGCTTCCAATTTTTTCATTAAATGTGATGATGCCAACTTTATCGTCTTTTCGCAACGCTGTATTGGAAATAACTAAAGTAGAATTGACTGCATAATCCAATAAACTCAAGCCATTAAATGGCATATTCATTGCGCGACTTTTATCTAAAATGGCATATACTTGTTGAGATTTTTCATCTCCAAATTGATTAATCATCAATTGATTTCTTCTGCCGGTTGCTTTCCAATTAATACTTCTGATATCATCGCCAATTGTATAATTTTTTATTTGTTCAAACTCATAACTATGTCCAATTTTGCGCATTTTTTTCATACCTTGAAAACTATGCAATTTATTGAATAATAGAAGTTCGTGTTTTTTTACTTGAATGCTTGATGGATAAACCGGCGTATTTTCAGGAATTCGAAATACTATTTTATGTTGGATAATTCCCAAAAATGTGTTGACGAAAATATTGCAATTTCCGAATTGATATGCTCCACGAGTTTGTGGTAAAACAGAATAGGTGATACTTCTTTCGGAGTTGGTTTCTAAGTGGAATTTGAATGAAAAATTTCTATTTTGAAATTCTTTAGGAAGCTCATCAATCACTTCAATAAATACAGATTTGTTACTTGTATTTTTTATTTGTAGTTGAATATTTTGTTCATCGCCTAAAGCTAAAACTGAAGGTGTAATTCGCTTGCAATTAATTTTTTCTTCGTAAGTGTTGACTAAAAATAAATCAATTAATGTAATTAGTAGTACACAGACTAAAATAGTTTTTGCTATTGCAAATAGAAAGGAAAAACTAAAAATTAAAACAAAAATACAAATGGAAAACGCACATAAATAAAAGAAACTTCGCGTAAGGAAAGAGTGCAAAAAATAACGTTCGTATGCTTGTTTTAGAAAGTTCATTTTTGAGTTGTTCGTTTAAATTATCTTGGAACTTCTACCTTTTGAATAATATCTTTAATAATGTCTTGTACTGTAACACCTTCCATTTCTCTTTCCGGAGATGGAATTATTCTATGATTTAAAACGGCAGCAGAAACTGCACGAACATCATCCGGCGTAACAAAGTTTCTTCCTGAAAGTGCTGCCATGGCTTTGCTTGCTTTTAATAATGATAGAGAAGCACGTGGCGAAGCACCAAGAAACAAATCACCGTTGTGTCGTGTTTCATAAACCAACTGTGCGATGTAATTTATAATATCATCTTTAATAAAAATTTGCTCAATAATTTCACTACATTTTTTGATGTCTTCAGCTGAAACTACTGCGTTTACTGTGTTTGCAACTGTTGTATTAAAATCATTATTGAAACGAAGTAGTATTTCTTTTTCTTCTTCTAAATTTGGATATTCTAAGATGATTTTAAAAAGAAATCTGTCTAATTGCGCTTCCGGTAGGCGATAGGTTCCTTCTTGTTCTATGGGATTTTGTGTAGCCATCACCATAAAAGGAAAAGACATCGGATAAGTAGTACCATCAACAGAAATTTGTTTTTCTTCCATCAATTCAAATAAGGCAGCTTGCGTTTTTGCCGGCGAGCGATTGATTTCATCAATGAGGATGATATTAGAAAAAACAGGACCTTGTTTAAATTGAAATTCTGATGTTTTTAAATTAAAAATAGAAGTTCCAACTATATCTGTTGGCATTAAATCCGGTGTAAACTGTATTCTTGAAAAATCGACAGCAATTGCTTTTGACAACATCTTAGCCGTGAGTGTTTTGGCAATTCCCGGAACGCCTTCTAATAATACATGTCCACCAATAAATAAAGAGGCAAGCATTAAATCAATAGTATTTTCTTGCCCAATGATGACTTTTGCCATTTCTGCTTTAATTTTCTCAGCAATGGTGGTAACAAATTGTGCTTCTTGGTTTTTGTCTGTAATTTCTTCCATAATTTTTATTTACTATTTCTATAAAAATATTCTAATTGTTGATTTATACGTTGTAATTGAGTTGCATTGATAGGTTTTGCTTGTTCAATTAAATTAAATGTATTAAAAAGCTGACTAATTTTTTCTGTTTCAATTCCTGATTTTAATGAAAGTGTTTGCAAGAATGTGTCATCTTGCTCATTCGTTTTTAGATGATATTTTTTTCGAATGTAATTTAAAAATTGTAAACGCATTTCATTTGCAATTTCTAAATGTTCATTTTCACGATAGTACAATTGTCCAATAGTTTCTACATATTTGAGTGAATTATTTTGTTTTGGTTCAATAATCGGAATAATATTTTGTCGGCGTTTTGCATGAAAAATGATATAGATTATTATACCTAAGATAGTTAGATACCAAGCCCAACGCAATGCAGCATTGTTGAGAATAAAATACAATGGTGATTCGCCAAAAGAGCTTTCTCCACGCATACTTCGTGTATCATCATAAGGAATATAAATATGAGAAACATTATCCCAAATGCTTGTTTGATTAGGCAAATAGGCAAGCAATTTTTCAGCATATTCCAAGCCTTTTGGTGTACGCATGAAGTAATTTGTAAATGGCAAAACAGATGTAGATACAATGAATTGACCTTTTCCATGTTTGAGTAAAACAACATTATTTTGCTGTTGATAAGAGTCTTCTGTACCTATATAGCTAAGTGCATCTTCCTCATCCATAGGCTTTGAGATAAATGAATCAACTTGCGCAAAACAATAATTAAAATAGGTTACGGTATCTTTATCGTCTTTTTTAAAATAAATATAACCGGATTTGTCTTTAAAGTTCGGTTGTGTGAAATTAAAGGTAGTATATGATTTTTCTTTATAGTTGATATCTTCATTTTTTCTGTTGAAGCTAGCATTGCTGGATATAAACTCAATATGATATTTATTGATTAATACCATTTCATTGAAAATTCCATACAAACTTTCTGAGCAAATAAAAGCAGTGTTTCCATTTTCAACAAAAGTTAGAAGTGCATTCATTTTCGCAGAATCCCAATAAGGCTGGTAATTGAAGAAGAAATAATTATAGTGTTTATTGCTATCTAAACTTCGGAAAGTTCGTTCTAAGGAATCTGTAATTTCAATAAATCCGGTTGACTTATTTTTATTTTTTATTAACTCATAAGTAAGGTAAGTGCCATAAGCTTGTTTGTTTGTTTGTTTTAAATTATAAACCCACTCGTCGCTCGGTTGCTTAGAAAAATAATAAACCACAAAAATCAGAATTCCGATTATAGCAACAAGTTGATATGTATTTCTTTTGTCTTGCACTATTTTATATTTTGTAGATAATTCACAAATATTGGATTGATATTGTCGTATTGTTTTTCGCTAATATTTTCTTTTCCGAACCAACATTGTTCATATAAGAAAGTCAACTGTTTTAAGGTCGGAAATGTTGCGTCTTGTCGCATTTCTTTTAAATAATGTTGATTGGTTTTATATTTTTTCCAAATAATTTTTTCTTTATAAGCAAGCTTCTGAATAATCATCAAATAATATAAACGAATAGCCAATTTATATTGCTTGGATTTAATAGCTTCATGTAGATGTGGGTCGATGTTGGCTTTATCTAAGTTATCTTCCAATTCATCTAAAGCAACATTTATTTTATCAGCATTTTTATTCTTTTTAAAAGGATTAAATCCGATGGTTTTATAAATAAAATAGATTAATAACAAGAATAGAATTCCGAATAAAATCCATTGTATTAATTTTTTGTATTCTTTTGGAATTTTATTTATCCAATTTGAATATTTACTTTCTTTTTTTATTTCTTTTTTTTCTTCTTTTTTTATTGGTGTATAATCTTCTATTTGTAAGTTATTTTTTAAAGTTTCCCATTCTTTCTTATCGAAAGTATTAGGTTTTTCAGGATGTTGAATAATAGTAGGATGTTCAATAGTATTAGTTGCTTCATAATTCAATGAATCTTTTGCGTTACCAATAAAATATAACGAAAACAAGCAAAAACCAATCACTATTTTATTTTTTTTAAACATGTTTTTTCTTCATTCCAATTTTATCAAGTTGTTGGATTAAGCCTTCCGCGCTGTGCTTTTCTTTTTGTGAAAAATAAAATACACCTTGAAATAAACATAAAAATAAAATGACGACACTAATCATAAAAGTGTTGATGAGCATAAAGTAAATGATATAAAATGTGTCGCTGTCAGCAACTTTGTCGCTTAGGTTCATTGTTATGGTTTCAAAAACTATTGTTTCCACGAAGTTCATGCTTATTAAAAAATAAATGCCTGAGAAAAATATCAGAAAAACAATGTTGACGACAAATAAATTCATCACGCCGGATTTTAATGTGGTAAAGAAAGTGGAAAGTACGTTTCTTTTTTCAGTATATGGAAATAGAAAAATAAATGTCGATATATATTGAATCGGGAAAATAAATAACATGGTATTAAAGTCCAAATGGAATGATAAAATCCAAGCATAAAATATAACTTGACAAATCATTATAAAAATAATTGACTTCCAATTTTGCAAACCCCATTTGAAAAATGAGATTGGATTATTTTTTTGTTGGGCAGAAAATTCAATGTAAAAAATATATCCAACTAATAAAGATAAAAAGGTAAAGAAAAACGGAAAAATAAAGATTAACCGATTGCCTCCGATATCTAAAATATAATTTTCTAAATTACTGAATGAACCGTTTTGTAAATAGATTTTATCTAATAAATAAATTTTATTAAAAACAAAACCTAACACACTTACCACTAATGTTATCTTGATGCAACTGCCAATAAAAAAGCCCATATATTTCCTAAAAAGTCGAAAAGTATCAACAATAATTTCAGATACTTTTTTTATTTTATAAAATTTGAAATCAGGAAAATTTTCAGGTAAAACTTTTTCAGCTTCTTGTAAACGCAACGTTCCTCGACGTTTTTTTATCCAAGGTAAATACACATAATAGCCTAAAATAAAAGCCAGCGATGCTAAGATTAATCCCAAGCGAAATAGGTTGGGTGCTTGCGTATAGCGCGTTAAAAAAGATTCGATAACAGCGGCAATTATTGTAATTGGTAAAATAGATAAAAATATTTTTGTGGCTCGTTGTGCAGAGCTTAGAAACGATTGCATTCTGCTGTAAGTTCCTGGAAATACAATACCATTTCCAAGCACAATTCCCGCAGCTCCACAAATAATCATAGCCGATATTTCTAAAGTGCCATGCAACCAAACTGCTAAAAATGATTCCCAAAATAATCCGCGAATGATGAAGTAATATTGGAAAGCTGCCAACATCAAACCATTCCGAATTAAAACAAAAATACTTCCAATGCCTAAAATTATGCCCGAAAAAAAGGTCAGTACATCAACTTGTAAATTGTTTAATACAATTTGAACAAACATATCTACAGGGTTGCTGTCTTTATAAACAGCCATTGGGTCGTTCTTGGCAATATTTTCTGCTGTCATTTGTAAATAACTGCTGCCTAACATTTTTTTTGCGAAGGTTGGGTCGTGCCTATAGGTCAAAATTCCGATGGAGATAGAAACTATTAAAATAAGAAACGAAACAAGCAATTCTTTTCGATGAAGATACATTATAGAAGGTACGTCTTCCAACCAAAAATCACGGAAGAATGATTTCTTTTTCTTGTTTCCAGAAAATATTTTATGAAAAATATGTTGAGCCAAATTGTTCAAATAAACACGAACAGAACGATTCCCATAGAATGTTCGTGCGTATGATAAGTCATCAGTAAGTTGAATAAAAAGTTTGCTGTATAAATTTGAATCTTTCTGTTTATTTTGAGATAAGCTTTCAAAATCTGACCATTTTTGTTTGTTTTGTTCTATGAATTTTGTTTCTTTCATGGATAAACTAAAATACTATAAATCTCGAATTATAGTTATTTTTTGCTAAGAATATTTTAATTTGTTTAAACCTGATTTGTGCCGAAGATAGAAGTTAATACCACACAGAATGTCAGTATCGAATATGAAACTGCCGGTTTTCTATGGCGATTTGTTGCTTGGATGTTAGATACAGCTTTAATTTCTGTTGTATATATTCTGTGTTATTATTTTTTTCTAAATAGAATTTCCAATATACCGAAAGATTTCTTGTTATATCTCAATATTATAATTTATATTCTTTTGAATATTTTTTATTCTTTATTTATTGAAATATGGACAAATGGACAAAGTATAGGTAAAAAAATTGTAGGAATTGTTGTAATAAAGTTGAACGGAAATGCATTGGAAATTTATGATTACATTATTCGTTGGGCTTATCGTGTTATTGATTTTGGATTTACTTTTTATTCTTTAGGTACAATCTCCATTTTAATGAGTGAGAAAAATCAGCGATTTGGAGATATGATAGCCAATACAACTGTTGTAAAATTAAGACAAAGCAATATTGTTACTTTAGAAGATTTGGAGAATTTACCTGATAAAGATGACTATCAACCTAAGTACCCAAAAGTTGTCTTATATTCTGATGATGAAATGTTGACTATAAAAAATTTATTGACTCGGTATCAACAAAACCCGAATCAAAAATATGAAAACCTAATTAACCAAACAGCTAAACGTTTACAAACTCAAATGGAGTTACCACCAACTTCAAATAATCTTACTTTTCTTCGAGAAGTAATTCATGAATATGTGATTCTTTCCAGATAATTTACATTTTATATACAATACATTTCATATATTGATATATCTAATGAGTTATAAACCTATATTGAAAAAATTTGTTGACTAATGTCAAATCTAATTAATGAGCAAAGGCTTAATTTTAATGTAGAATAATCAATATTTTTTCTTTTAAAACTATCATAAGTTATGAAACATGTTTACACTTTTTTAGTATTTCTTTCTTGTTATTTAGGAAATGCTTTAGCACAAACAGGAAATGTAGGTGTTGGTACATCAAGCCCCAATAGTTCTTCTATATTAGATATAACATCGAGTAATAAAGGACTTTTAGTGCCAAGAGTTGCATTAACAGGAACTACAGATGCATCAACTATTAGTTCTCCGGCTACTTCGTTATTAGTATATAATACGGCTACTACAGGCACTGCTCCTTATAACGTTACGCCGGGATATTATTACAATGCAGGCACTACTACTTCTCCAAATTGGGTGCGTTTACAAACAAAAGGAGATAATGACTGGACAGTTGCAACTACAACATCAACGCCGGCAATAAAAACGGATAATCAATATGTAACCGGAAAAGCTGGAATTGGAGACTTTTCATCTACAACACCTCAAAAAGCAATGCATATTAAACATACTTCCAATTCTGATGGTCTATTATTGCAAAATAACACTGGCGGTGCAGGAAGTACAACAAATATCTTATTTTCTACATATTCAGATATTGGAGGCGTAAACAGACCTGGTGCTTCAATTAAAGCAGTCGATGGTGGTGGATATAGTGCAGATTTAATTTTTAGTACAAAAGTTCCTGGTGCAGACGCAAATTCATTAACAGAAAAAGTTTTATTTAAGTCAAATGGAAATGTTCAAGTCAATGATTTAGCAGGAACAGGAAATCGCCCTGTTTCGGCAGACGCAAATGGTGTCTTGATTATAGGCAATAAGTTAAGAGAAACTACTGTACACGATTTTTATCTACCTGACTATAAATCTTGCGGAGGTTGTGATAAATTTATGTGGTTTCCAAGACCCGGTGGAAGCAGTGGCGATGATGAAGATGATAACCCATTGTATGAAAGAAACATGTGGATTGCACCTTATAGCGGTCGTATAGTTTCCATTACTTTAGCTGTTGACCCAACAAGTAGTAATAGTGGTGTAGAAATTAGTAATGGTCGGTTTGTTTTTGAACACGATAATACACTTTCTGAGTCAGGAGTAAGTTATTATACTAATATGTCGAATGGTACTTATACTAATACTTCTTTATGGAATGGAGGTGAATATACTACTGTCTATGGTTCGCCTTCATATACTATAAGTTCTCCTAATAGAGGTAGATTTAGTGTAAATGAATCGCAAAAAATCAGGTGGGATAGCAAAGGTTCTACACTCTTTTCTTTTACAAAAGGACAAACATTAGCACTTGGGTTATCTGCAAACTACATTGAAGATAATTCCTATCTTATAACCGTTGTTTGGGAATATGATGTTGATGATTATTAAAAAGATGTTTTAATTTACTCTTTGTTCAATTTGGAATAAAAAAGAACATTAAACTTGCAAATAAAACATAAAGTCATTCCCGCGGAAGCGTGAATCTCATTAATATTACCACCTAACTATCTAACTACCAACTGGCGCAAGTATGCCGTTTAGCATTATGCGAGGCGTACTTGTGCCCAACTGGAAACTTCTTTTCTCGCCAAATCTTTTTTTGTTTATTACTATTTATAAACGTTCAAAAAAAAGTAGAACCAAATCTTCATCCTTCAAAGCAAAAAAAAAGGCTGCTCCGAAGAGCAACCATAAAAATAAATACTATGAAAAGCTTTTGTTTTTTATTTAACCTTTGCAGGTGTTTTTACTGCAGGAGCTTTTGTTGGTGTTGGAATAATTGTAGCTGGTGTAGTTGTTGTTCCATCAGTTGCAGGAGCTTCAACAGTACCGCTAATTCTTAAAACAACAGGAGAGTTTTTAGCGTTAGAATTAATAGTTACACTTTTTGAGAACGCACCAATACGATGTGTGTCATAGTGAACTTTAATTTCAGATTTTTGTCCTGGCATAATTGGTTCTTTTGGATAAGTTGGAACTGTGCAACCACAAGAGCCATGTGCTTCACTGATAATTAATGGAGATTTACCTGTGTTCGTAAATGTGAAAGTTCTGTAACCGTCAGCATCTTGTTTAATGGTGCCATAATCGATTGCATCTTTTTCAAATACCATATTTGGTACATTAGGGTCTGGTGCAACAGCAGGTGGAACAGTTGGACCATCAGCAAATACTGCAAAAGTACCTGCCATCATTGTAAGTGCTAAGAATAATTTTTTCATGATTAATTTTTTTTGTTAACTAAAGCAAATGTAATACCAATTCTTATACTCAGTTTTAATTACGATAAATTTTAAGTATAGTTTAACAAAATAGACCTATTCTTTGAAAAACTAAGGTATATTTGCATTAAAGAATAACATGAATCGATTTTTATTGTTTTTTTGTCTTTTACTGATTTCTTTTTCATTTGCTAAAGCCGAAGTTGGTGTGGTTGCAGGTGCTCGTGCAGGAATAAACTTTTCCCATCTTAGAAAATTTCAATCACCATCAGGATATAAAAATAGAGTAAACTTAGGAAGTGATATCGCTGGAACATTACGTATTGATTTTAATAACTATATAGGTATCCAAACTGAAATTGAGTTTACCCAGAAAGGTCAATCCTGGAAAAGTAGCTTCGATTCTGCTAAATATGCAGAAAAATATGTAGTCAACTATGTACAGTTTCCTATTTTGGCAGTTGCAAGAGTTGGCTCTGAAAAAATAAAAGGAATTTTTCAACTCGGTCCTTATGTTTCTTATTGGTCAGGTGGCTACACTCAAAATTCTGTTAGCATTGATAAACAATCAAAAAATGCAACAACAACTAAAAAAGTTTTCACAAGCGATGATAGGCGAGTAGATGCCGGTATTATTGTTGGCGCCGGCGTTAATATTTTAAAAGGTAAAAATGGTGTTGAATTAGGATTGCGTTATAATGCCGGATTTATTGATATGGATAAAACTCCAACCAAATCTTATACATCTACTTTTAATTTTTATGTTGGATATACTTATACTATCAAAGCAAAAGAATAAGGAGCAAATTTAATTGAATAATTAGAGTTTATAACTTAATGCTGTCTAATTTTACTGTCCAGCCTAAATCCATATTTATAATTAACGGACATGCTGCATTATCAGCATATTCTATTTTATAATTCAAATCGTCGTTAACTAAACTACGAGTAGATATATTGCCAATGTTTGTTTTTAATACATCAACATCATTCGATCTATAAAAGTTGGTAAATTCAGGATCATTGATGTCTAATTTTATTCTAACCGGATTTTCATTTTCAAACATTGCTTGACTTAAAAAAACACTTACTCTATCTTCCAGCTCGATGTCTTCACCTGAAAAGAAATTATACATAGTTTCGGCTGCTTGCAACGCTTCGTCAGTCATAGTTACTTTTGCATTTTTTGGAGAAGAACTCATTAATGAATATTCAAACGTAATTCCTTGTGGAAAATTTATCGATTCTAACTTGACAATAAATGCATAAGAGGTTGAGCCGGTATTGACCGTGTAATGTAATTCAGAGCCTTTTTTTAATTCAGTAGCTAAATCAGCAAAATTTTCTGTTTGAGCAAAACAAAAAGTTGATAAAAGGAAAAAGCTGAAAAGAAATAAGATGTTTTTCATTTTGTTTAATTTAAAGGTTTTTGAAAGAGTACTAACAAATTAAAATTACAATTTTTTTAGTTTTTAAGTGACATTATTTAATCGAATTTCAAGCTTATTTATAAAAAATCATTTTTTTAATTATTGTATCTTTGTATAAAAACGAGATGAAACGTTCTGAATTAACCATATTGCCTAAAGGTATTGAAGGATACGTAAATATTGTTGATGATATTGAAGTAATAGAAGCATTAAATCTAAGTTTAAAAGAACTGCAAGAAATTCCATTAGATAAATGGCAAGCTTTAGGTGATAAAGTTTATGCACCGGGAAAATGGACTGCAAAACAATTATTACAACACGTTATCGACACAGAAAGAGTATTTGCGTATAGAGCTTTGGCATTTGCTCGTAAAGAAACTCAAACTTTAATTTCATTCGACGAAGATTTATATGCAGCTAACGCACCAACATCACATCGAACATTAGATGATATTTACAAAGAAGCTATTTTAGTGCGTCAATCGACAATAGCATTATTTCTTTCATTTACTGAAGAAATGTTGCATATCATCGGCAAAAGTAGTATCAATACTTATTCTGTCGGTTCCATTGGTTTTGTAATTGCCGGACATCAACGTTGGCATTTTAAGGTATTAGGAGAACGCTATTTTCCTCTTTTAAATGCGTGATATATTCTTTTAATTATTTGTAAGATATGACGAATGAGTTGAGAAAATTCCTGAATGATTATGTTCAACTTCCATCCGAAGAAATGGACATTGTTGTATCTAAGTTTCATAAAAAATCTATCAAAAAAAATGATTTTGTTCTAAAACAAGGAGATGTTTGCAGTGATTTAATTTTTGTGCAGAATGGCTCTTTGCGTATGTACTATATTCAAGATGATGTCGAAATATCTGTTTGGTTTGCCTTAAAACATTCTTCTGCCATTGAGATTTATAGCTTTATTAGCGAAACGCCAACTAATTATTATATTCAAGCTATAGAAGATACAGAAATTTTGTATTTACCCAAATCAATATTAAATACCTTGTATAAAACACATCCAAATCTTCAAGAATTAATGCGAAAATTTTGGGAAGATGTTATCTTACATTTATTAGAAAGATTTACAGCTCTGCAACGCAACACAGCCGAGCAGCGCTATTTAGATTTAATGAATAAACCTGAATTATTGCAAACTATTCCACAAAAATATTTGGCTTCTTTCATTGGCGTTACACCAACATCTTTAAGTCGGATTAAAAAACAATTGAAATATAAATAGACAATTTAAGATTTGTATGAAATTTATTTCTTGTCCTATGGCAATTTTTGATTGATATAGATTAAATATCTTTGTATCAAAATTAAAACAATTATGTCAACAGCAACAGCATCTTCAATTGACTTTAGCTTAAAATACAAAGTTAAAGATATGTCCTTAGCAGAATGGGGCAGAAAAGAAATTACATTAGCAGAAGCCGAAATGCCTGGATTAATGGCACTTCGTGAAGAATATGGTAAAGCTCAACCTTTAAAAGGCGCTCGTATCGCCGGTTGTTTACACATGACCATCCAAACTGCCGTATTAATCGAAACTTTAGTGGCTTTAGGCGCAGAAGTAAAATGGTCTTCTTGTAACATTTTCTCTACTCAAGACCATGCGGCAGCAGCTATTGCAGCAGCAGGAATTCCTGTTTTTGCTTGGAAAGGTTTAACTGAAGAAGAATTTGACTGGTGTATAGAACAAACATTATTTTTTGGTTCAGAAGATAGACCGTTAAATATGATTTTAGATGATGGTGGCGACTTAACAAACATGGTTTTCGACCGTTATCCTGAATTGGCAAAAGGTATCAAAGGATTATCAGAAGAAACAACAACAGGTGTTCATCGCTTGTATGAAAGAATGGAAAAAGGAACATTATTAATTCCGGCTATCAACATCAACGACTCCGTAACAAAATCTAAATTTGATAATAAATATGGTTGTCGCGAAAGTTGTGTAGATGCAATTCGTCGTGCTACAGATGTAATGATGGCAGGAAAAGTTGCCGTAGTTGCAGGTTATGGCGATGTTGGTAAAGGTTCTGCAGAATCTTTACGTGGAGCAGGTGCTCGTGTTATCATTACAGAAATCGACCCAATTTGCGCATTGCAAGCTGCGATGGAAGGTTTTGAAGTGAAGAAAATGGCTGATGCCGTTAAAGAAGCAGATATCATCGTTACTACAACAGGTTGTAGAGATATCATTACAGGCAAACATTTCAAATCAATGAAAGATAAAACGATAGTTTGTAATATCGGTCACTTCGATATCGAAATTGATGTTGCTTGGTTGAATAAAAATTACGGACACACTAAAAATACTATCAAACCTCAAGTAGATTTATATACAATTGAAGGAAAAGATATTATTTTATTAGCAGAAGGAAGATTAGTCAACTTAGGTTGTGCAACCGGTCATCCATCTTTTGTAATGTCTAATTCATTCTCTAATCAAGTTATTGCTCAATTAGAGTTGTGGCAAAATGCTGATAAATACGAAAACAAAGTGTATATGTTGCCTAAACATTTAGATGAAAAAGTGGCGCGTTTACATTTGAAAAAAATAGGTGTGGAGTTAGATGAATTGACACCGGAACAAAGTGCGTACTTAAATATTCCGGTTGAAGGTCCATACAAACCAGAATACTATAGATATTAATAAGAAGCATCAATAAAAATGAAAAAATCCTGAATTAATTTTCAGGATTTTTTTTGTTACATTAAAAATAGTTTAAGTAAGATTTCGACATTTTTGAAATTGAAATAATATTCTATCTTTGCAATCCAGTTCTTGAAATTAAATGGACATCGTAGCTCAGTTGGTTAGAGCATCGGATTGTGGTTCCGAGGGTCGTGGGTTCGAACCCCATCGATGTCCCCATTTTTTATATTATTTTCCTTTTAATAAATCTTCTAAGTCAGCATTATCTTCGCCCATTAAAGGTGCGCCCCAACTTGGTTTTGCAGGCGTTCCAGAAAATTTGAATGGTTGATTTATGCCTTTTAGTTTCCCGTAATCACTGTGTTCTACCTCAACAAACATTTCGCGGTCATTTAGATGTTTATCTTGTTCCACTTCGTCCATTTCTAAAATTGGCGTTAAACAAACATCTAACGGATTTGCAATTTCCACCCATTCATCTCTTGTTTTCGTAATGAAAATTTCTTGTAAATCTTGTTTGAGTTTTTCTACTTCTTCCGGAATTGGCATCATTCTCGGCATCCAATCCGGTTTGTTGAGCATCATACAGACACCTTGCCAAAATTTAGGTTCTAAAGAGCCTAAGGCTATCCATTTCTCATCTTTGCATTTATAAATGTGATAATTGGCCATGCCGCCACTCAACATAGGTTCGCCTCTTTTTAGTTTAATATCAGTATTCAGCGATTCGCCAAATTGCATGGAAAGTAAAGGCATTACACAATCGGTCATGGCAACATCTACAAATTGGCCTTTACTCGTTCTTTCACGTGCCCATAATGCCGATAAACAAGCAACAACAGTTGGGTAACTACCGCCGGCAACATCGGCGACTTGACACGCCGGCACAATAGGTTTTTCTTTGTCGCCGGTCAATCCTAAAATTCCGGAATAGCCTAAGTAATTCATATCGTGTCCGGCCTTATCTTTATATGAACCTGTATAGCCATAACCGGTAACGGCAACATAAATTATTTTTGGATTATGCTGACAAGCGGCTTCATAATCGATGCCCATTTTTTGTAGAACGCCGGGACGAAATGAATCAACAACGATGTCGGCTGTTTTTACTAATTGGAAAAATTTTTCTTTTCCTTCATCCGATTTTAAATCTAAAGTAATGGATAATTTACTTCTGTTGATGCTGAGATAATTGAGCGAAAGAGAGCCTTTTAAAGGTGGAAAAAATCGCGTATAATCAGGCGCTTTCGGGTCTTCAATTTTAATAACTTCGGCTCCTAAATCAGCCAACATTTGTGTGGCTAAAGGTCCCGGTAATAATCTGCTTAAATCTAAAATGCGTATTCCTTGAAGTGGACCTTGTTGTGGTTTTCTTGCCATTTTTATGCTTGTTTATGTTTATTTTTTAGTTACTCTTGTCGGCGAAGCCAAATACTTTTTTCAATAAATCAGATGTACGAGCCAAAGGATTTTCTCTAATTTTATTTTCTTCTTTTTCTACCATTTTAAAAACGCCGTCTAATGCTTTTTCGGTTACAAAGCCCGTTAAATCGGTGTTTACCTGTTTTACAAATGGAATTTTATTATAAATAGATGTAGCATCAGTCCAATATTTAGTAGCATTTACTTGACCAAGAGAATTATCGATAATCGGCCTGAATTTTTCTGTTAGAATTGGAGTGGCTGCCTTTTTTAAATAGGCGGTTCCTGCGCCTTTCCCTCCGGTTATAATATTCAGTGCATCTTTTACTGTCATTTGTTTTATCACATCAATAAAAACATCAATGGCGACGCCAGAGGCTTTTTCTGCTGCTCTATTCAATGAAGTAGTAACATTGTCCACTTGTTTTTGCATGCCCAAGTTGAGCATCGCAGTTTTAACTTTTTCGGCTTCTGAAGGCCAAGGAATTTTCACTAAATCATTTCCAAGAAATCCATCTTTTTGAGAAAGCAAACCCATGCCTTTGGTAATACCAATGCTTAAGGCTTCTTTTAAACCTTGTCCGGCTTCTTGTTCGGTTGGTGCTCCGGTGCTACTGCCTAA
This sequence comes from Bacteroidota bacterium, assembly GCA_020436225.1. GTDB lineage: Bacteria > Bacteroidota > Bacteroidia > Chitinophagales > JADIYW01 > JADJSS01. The sequence continues at coordinate 53,006 of JAGQYE010000070.1, forward strand.
AACAGCACTTACAGTATTTTGTATTTGCTGTGCAGTACATCCAAATAATAAAATGGAAACTAAAAAAATACCTAGAAACTTTTTCATTATAATTTGTTTATTTGTATGAATAATAGCTTCAATAATAGGAATAAAAATTTGAAAAATGAAATGTACAATTTTGTCAATCGGCGATGAATTATTGATTGGCCAAACCTTAAATACAAATGCTTTTTGGATTTCACAAAAGATGAATGAAATTGGCGTTGATGTGATTCATCATATTTCATTAAGTGATGAAAAAAATGATATTATTTCGTGTTTAAATGATGCACTTGAAAAATCGAGTATAGTGTTGATTACAGGTGGCTTAGGTCCAACTTCTGATGATATAACTAAAGATGTTTTATGCTCATTTTTTGGCGGAAAATTAGTCTTTAACGAAGCAGCCTATGCCAATATTGAACGCATATTTTCCAATAGAAAACACTTGATTAATGAGGCGACAAAACTGGTAGCATTTCTGCCGGATTGTTGCGAAGTTATCCAAAATAAAAATGGTACTGCTGCAGGAATGATTTTTACAAAAGATAATAAAACAGTGGTGTCTATGCCGGGCGTTCCTTATGAAATGCAAAGCATGATTAGTGATGACGTAATTCCATATCTAAAAGAAAAATACCAATTGTCGTTTATTTTTCATCGCAACATTTTAACAGCAGGTGTTGGCGAAACTGTGTTAGCAGATAGATTGATAGATTTTGAAAAAAATAAAGATGAGAGAATCAAAATAGCATATTTGCCGAGTGTTGGTAAAGTTCGATTACGCTTAACGATTAAAGGAGATAATGAAGACGAATTAAAAGCGATAATCGAAGCTGCCAAGCAAGAAGTTGTTTCTAAAATCAATGAATTTATTTTTGGATATGATGACGAAACTTTGGAACAAAGTATCGGAAAAATGTTGTTAGAAAATAACTTACAATTAGGCACAGCTGAAAGTTGTACCGGTGGTTATCTAGCGCATTTAATTACGTCAGTTTCCGGAAGCTCAGCATATTACAAAGGAAGTGTAATTGCTTATTCGAACGAAATCAAAAATGCACTGCTCAATGTTGATGAAACAATCCTAAACGAACATGGCGCGGTTAGCGAAGCAACAGTCAATGCCATGATTAATGGTGCTATTAGTCAATTGAATGTTGACGTTGCCATTGCTATTTCAGGTGTTGCCGGACCAAGTGGCGGAACTGCTGAAAAACCTGTAGGCACTGTATTTATTGGTGTTGGAAATAAACAGACTTCATTTGTGAAGAAATATTTATTTACCAAAAATAGAGAACGCAATATTCAAATTGCTGCGGTTGTGGCATTAGTAATGTTGCGTAAATTTATTAAGGATAATTACTCTTAATTTCTTTTTGTTGCATTTTAGGTTTCGTATCAGAGAAATAAGTTTTTTCATAGCATAACATCTTAAAGAAAATGCTGTGTGTTTAACTAAATAAATGCTGTGTGTTTAACTATACGCAGAGTCCACTACGTGAGACTCTGCTTGCAACAGATAATTACTCTTGATTTTATTTTTAATTCTTTTTGAGTTTTCGCATCCAGAAAAATAAATTTGATTTTCGATAGTTTTATTAATTCTTGTATCTTGTATCATAAATAGAATAAAAAATGGCAGCATATAAATTGTTAATGCCTAAAATGGGCGAAAGTGTTATAGAAGCCACTATATTAACTTGGCATAAAAAAGTTGGAGATACCGTAACCGAGCAAGAAATAATTTTAGAAGTTGCAACTGATAAAGTGGACTCTGAAGTACCTTGTCCGGTAAGTGGTGTGGTAAAGCAATTGCTTCATGATGTAGATGCTGTTGTTGGAGTAGGCGAGCCATTAGCTATTATTGAAGTGGATGGAGATGTGCCTGAACAATTTGTTCCTAAAAAAGAAAAAGAAGAAACAGAAGTTGATGAAGTAGAATCAACCTCAACACCAATTGTAGAAGAAAAGAAAGAAGAAATTAAAATAAAAGCAGAACCAGAAATTAACCAACAACAACAAGCAATACAAGAAGTTCAGCACAAAGTAGATGTTGCACAAAATGAATCTTCATTCACGCCAGCATTTTCATCTAATAAATATTATTCGCCTTTAGTGTTGAGCATTGCACAAGCAGAAAATATTTCCATGCGAGAATTGGAACAAATTACTGGAACCGGCGCAGATAATAGAGTGACAAAAGAAGATATTTTAGAGTACTTAAAAAACAGAAAAAGTGGAAATGTAAACCAAAAAATCCAAGCACAAACAGAAATTTCTAAACCAGAAATTGTAAAAAAATCAACACCTATAGTTGAAGATATAAAAGCTGAAATACCAATAAAATCAAATACTTCAAGTAATGTAGAAATTATCGAAATGGACAGAATGCGCAAGTTGATAGCACATCACATGACTAATTCAAGGAAAACGGCTGCGCATGTGTCATCATTTGTGGAATGTGATGTTACCAATATTGTAAAATGGCGCGATAAATACAAAGACAGTTTTAAAAAGAGAGAAGGTTTTAATTTATCATTTATGCCGATTTTTGTTGATGCCATTACTAAAGCTATCAAAGATTATCCGATGATAAATATTAGTGTTGATGGCGATAAAATCATCAGAAAAAAATACATCAATATTGGTATTGCAACAGCATTGCCCAATGGCAATTTAATAGTTCCGGTAGTTCGAAATACTGATCAAAAAAGTTTGTTAGGTATAGCGAAAGAAATGAACAATATTGTGGTAAAAGCAAGAAATAATGCATTACAACCTGATGATGTATTGGACGGAACTTATACCATTTCAAACATCGGAACATTTGGAAATATTATTGGAACACCAATCATCAATCAACCGCAAGTTGCTATTATGGCGGTTGGCTCTATCACGAAAAAGCCGGTTGTAATTGAAGTGGACGGACAAGATGTTATTGCCATCCGCCACATGCTTTATCTCTCTCATACGTATGATCATCGTGTTGTTGATGGTCAATTAGGTGGCTTGTTTGTAAAAAAAGTTGCTGATTATTTAGAAAAATTTGACATAGGTCAAGAAATTTAGTATATTTACGTTTAAAGCGTAAATGCAAAACAAAGATGAATTCTAAATTGATATTGTTTTGAATTTGATATTCTTATTTCATAATAATGATTCAAATTAGTAGAATTCATTTAAAACAAATGTTATGATTGAAATTTTTACTTGCTATTAATTAGATTATTTTGATATTTGGCGTTTTCGTTTTTTATTGAATTTTTTATTCTTACTAAAAATTATGAAAACCTTTTAATATGGCAAAGAATTCTTCACTTTCAGCACTTCACAATCAGAAACTTGCTAAATATCGACAAAATTTAATAGCATACTTTCTTCAATTATATCCTGAAGCAAATCTTGAAGAATTAGAAGAAGTAGCGCAAGCATTTACTTTAGGCACGTTTGAAAAAAAACAGATTATTTTGAGTTCAGGAGAACATTCAAATACAGTTTATTTTATTTGTGAAGGTCTTGTTCGTATTTATTATGTTAAAGAAGAGAAAGAAATTACCACTTGGTTTATTAAAGAAAATATGATATTTGCTTCTGCTTATTCTATTCTCACTAAAGATGTGAATTACAGTAATTATGAAGCATTGGAAAAATGTACTTATTTAAAAATTGAATACAACGTATTTGAAGAATTTTATCATAAATATTTTTCAATTGCACATCTTGGAAGACGCATTATTGAAGCATATTATGGTTTATTTATGAAACGAACACAAGATGTTTTATTTCTTTCAGCAGAAGAAAGATATTCAACATTCACCGAACATAATTCAGATTTAATAAATCGAGTTCCTCTGCGATATGTTGCATCATATTTAGGAATCACTCAAGAAACACTAAGTCGTCTCAGAGCTAAAACAAATAAATAGTTAGATAAATTTTTTGTTAAACTTTATTATTTTTTAGAATTACAAAAACATTAATTCTCTAAAGTACGTTAAGGTATAAATCAAGTTTTAAAAAAAAACTTTTTATATTGTTCGAAGAAAAGAACGTAACAAACTACTTAGCTGAAATGGCACAAAAATCTATTATTCAAAGAGAAAAACTTGCACGTAAAGAATTAGAAGAATATCTAGTTTCTGTTGGAAAATGCACCAATGCAGAAATGGAAGAGTTAATGCAACATTTTGAATTTGTTTCGGCAAATAAGAATCAAATAATTATCGATAAAGATGAAGTTATAGAACATTTTTATTATATCTATGAAGGTATTGTGAAAATATATTATTATTACAATGAGAAACAAGTTATCGAACGTTTTGAAAATGAAAAAGGATTTTTTGGTGGTAATTTTTCACATTTAACTAAAGTAAAAGGCACACACGTTTACGAAGCTGTTGAGAATACGAGCTTGTTACGAATAAGACAGGCAGATTTAGAAATTTTATGTCAAAAATCTCATAACATCGAACATACTTATCGAGTAAGTTTAGAAAACTTTCATGCTAATTTTGTCAGACGATTAACTTACTTTAAATCTTTTAATGCAGAAGAAAAATACAGAGAGTTTGTTCAAAATTATGGCGATATTCTAAATAGAGTGAACTTAAAAGATGTTGCCAATTATTTGGATATTACACCGGAAACATTAAGTCGTGTACGCGCTAATTTTGACAAACGCTAAGTCGATATAAATTTAGTTATTTGCTTCTTTTATTTTATTCCAAATCATCATTTGATTGGAAAATATTTTAGCAAAACCTTTCACGTCTTCGCCTGTCCAAGCATTATTCATTTCGCCATAACTTCCAAATTTACTTTGCATCAAATCATAAGGCGATTCGATACCAATTAATTCAAAATGGTAAGGTTTTAATTGAATAAATACTTTGCCCGAAACATGTTGTTGTGTGTTTGTCAAAAATGCTTCTATATCTCGCATTAAAGGTTCGTAAAATAAACCTTCGTGTAAATTATTTCCATAAACACCACTAATTTGATCTTTCCAAAAAAGTTGTTGTTTAGTCAATGTATGTTTTTCTAATAAATGATGTGCTTTTAAAATAATAATCGGAGCAGCAGCTTCAAATCCAACTCTACCTTTTATACCGATAATGGTATCACCAACGTGAATATCTCTACCAATAGCATAAGCACTTGCAATAGCATTTAGTTTTGAAATAATTTCTGTTGGATGAATATATTTTTCGCCATTTAAACCAACTATTTCTCCACGCTCAAATTCAAGCACAATTTCTTGTTTATTTTCATTCGAAAGTTGCGTAGGATAAGCACTTTCTGGTAATGTTTGTCTGGAAGTCAAAGTTTCTTTTCCGCCAACACTTGTTCCCCAAATTCCTTGATTGATAGAATAGGCTGCTTTTTGTGCATCAATCGCTACGCCATGTTTTTTCAAATAATCTATTTCTTCTTCTCTCGATAATCTATTATCACGAATTGGAGTAATGATGCCGGCTTCAGGCAGTACAATATTAAACACCATATCAAAACGCACTTGGTCGTTGCCTGCGCCCGTGCTGCCATGGGCAATGTAGGCTGCTCCAATTTCTTTAGCATATTCAGCAACGGCAATTGCTTGGAAAACACGTTCTGCAGAAACCGACAATGGATATGTATTATTTTTTAAAACATTGCCATAAATTAAATAGCGAATACATTTTTCATAATACTCTTTTACTACATCTTTTACTACATATTCTTTTACACCAAGCTGACGTGCTCTTTCTTCTATAGCTTTTAATTGTTCATCATTGAAACCGCCTGTATTTACTGTGATTGCATAAACATCTAATCCTTTTTCTTCTGTCAGATATTTCACACAATACGAAGTATCTAATCCGCCACTATATGCTAAAACTACTTTGTTGTTCATCTTTTTTATTTTTTGTTGATTTTACTTTTTCCGGCTGTTTTTACTACGCGAATACGTTGTGATTTAGGTGTCTTTAATTTTGCCGGAATTTTCTTTTCCACTTTCTTTATTTTGGCAAATTCTTTTTTCTTTTCATCTTTCGGATTAAACAACATAGCTGTACACAAACAATTTTTTCTGTCTGTTCTGGTTAAAACATCATAGTTGATACAACTCTTGCAACCACTCCAAAATGCGTCATCTTGTGTGAGTTCTGAAAACGTAACCGGTTTGTAGCCCAAATCGGAGTTTAATTTCATCACAGCTAAGCTGGTAGTAATACCAAAAATTTTGGCATTTGGATATTTTTTACGCGTATATTCAAATACAAACTTTTTGATGCGTTTTGCCAAGCCATGATGTCTGAATTCTTCTTTGATAATTAAGCCTGAATTGGCAACATAATTTTTACCTTCCCAAGTTTCTATATAACAAAATCCGGCTATATTCTTTTCAGCTGTAAGTGCAATAATCGCCTTTTCTGTACGCATTTTTTCTTTAATGTATTCCGGATCGCGTTTGGCAATTCCTGTTCCTCTTTTTTTTGCAGATTCTTCATAGAGTTTACATAACTCATCTGCATATACACTATGCTCACTGTGTGCAATTTGAACACTAAATTTTTCTGCTGTTTTTTTCAAGGTTTATACCGATTAACGTCAAAATGTACAATGCTAACAAAATTAGAATGCAGATTGTAAATTGAATGTTATTTTTTATATTGGCCGATGTGCTATTTCTTAATGTTTGATGTCTAATTTTCGATGCTAAGTTGGTACAAAAATTTACGTCAGTTTAAATATTTAACTTCTTTTAAACAATTGAAGATTTTTGAATTTATATTCAAACAAAATAAATTACTAACTTTGGCGCAACAAATTTAATGTTTTCTAATATGAGTAGTTTCTTATCTTTTATTGTGCATTGGAATGCCCGTCCTGAAATTTTTATGATTACGGAAACGTATGGAATTAGATGGTACAGCTTACTGTATGGTGCGGCATTTTTCTTGGGATATCAAATATTATATTGGGAATTTAAAAGTGAGAATAAAGATACAGAAGGTGCTGACCAATTATTGATGTATATGTTTGTTGCTGTAATTGTTGGTGCACGTTTAGGCCATGTTTTCTTTTACGATTGGGCTTATTATAGGCAACATCTTTTAGAGATAGTCCAAATTTGGAAAGGTGGATTAGCCAGCCATGGAGCAGCAATTGCCATTACCATAGCATTGATTATCTATAAACGCAAACATCCTGAGTTATCTTTCTTTTGGATTATTGACCGCGTAGCGATTCCAACAGCCATTGGTGCATCGTTTATACGTTTTGGAAATTTTTTCAACTCAGAAATTGTCGGCGATTATACAGACGGAAGTTGGGGCGTTGTATTCGAGCGTTTAGGTGAAACCATGCCAAGAGTTCCAATTCAATTGTTCGAAGGCTTTTTATACGTTTTTATTTTTATTGTGCTGATTGCTATTTATATCAAGAAAAAACACAAGCCACACGAAGGAACATTAATGTCTATATTTTTAATCATTATGTTTGCAGGTAGATTTTTCTTGGAGTACTGGAAAGTAGATGATAATCCATTAACAATATTTGGAGCTACTCTTACACATGGTCAGTGGTTAAGTATTCCGTTTGTGTTTGTTTCATTTATCATCTATTATTTGTCGATCCGATTTGGAGAAAAACAAACACAACAGCAGATAAACTAAAATTTATTTTTCTTTTATCTTTTATCTTTCCTCCTCAGCAGAATCTCTTGCAAAGGACTTTATGATTAATTATACTCAGAGTCCACAATTGAAAACCTGCTTGTGGAAGTAATTAAAAAGTTTATTTTTCTTTTGGTTTAAAATCCAAACTGATAGAATTTATGCAGTAACGCAATCCGGTTTTATCTTTCGGTCCATCCGGAAAAACATGGCCTAGATGCGAATGACATTTTCTGCACAATACTTCAATGCGTGTCATGCCATAACTATTATCTATTCGTGTAATAACAGATGAATCGCCGACATTATCAAAAAAAGAAGGCCAGCCGCAACCGCTGTGAAATTTAGTGTTTGAAGAAAATAAAAGATTACCACAAGCTTTGCAATAGTAATTGCCATCAGCTTTTAAGTCAGTATATTTTCCGGTAAATGCCGGCTCTGTACCGGCTTCACGCAGCACGCGATATTCTTCATCTGTTAAAATGGCTTTCCATTCTTCTTCTGTTTTTTGTACGCTTGAATTTTCCATATTTTGTTGTGTGTTTAATTGCTTTATACTATCTGACTTAAAAGTTTTAGATGTGCTTTTGTTGGTTTGGCAACCTGAAAATAAAATTGCTAAACTACAAATCAAACTTAAAAATAATGACTTCAACTTCATAGATGTTTTTTAATATAAACGCTCAATAGAATAATAAGTTTTATCTCTATCTTCGCATTATGAAATTTTATCACTTAAAATTAGTTGTTTTAGTACTGATGATGTTGAAGTTGGGAAATGTTTTTTCTTATAACAAGGACATCAAAATACCACAATTAACGCAAAGTGCTCAAATCAGTTTGTTGACAGTTGGCTGTGCTGATGATGAGGTTTGGCAAAATTTCGGACATACAGCCATTCGCATAAAAGATTCAATTTTAGGCTGGGATTTAGTTTATAATTATGGCACGTTCGATTTTGGTGAGCCTAATTTTGTTATGAAATTTATTAAACGTCAATTGCTATATTACGAATCTATCGATTCTTATGCTGCTTTCAAACAAATGTATATAGAAGAAAATCGCACCATTCAAGAACAAATCTTAAATCTCAATCAACAACAAAAGCAAACTTTATTTGAACGATTAACGATTAATGCGCGCGAAGAAAATAAATATTACATCTATGATTTCTTATTTGATAATTGTTCTACGCGTCCGAGAGATATCATCTTATCACTTTTCAAAACGAAAAATTTTAAACAAGATAAAGATGATGCGTCCAGTTTCAGAGAACTGATTGATAGAAATGTACATGATGAATGGTTAGATTTCGGAATGGATTTATTGATTGGTGTTCCAACAGATAAAGAAGCTAAATTCGGAAGAACATTTTTGCCGGATGAATTGATGCAAACCTTTGATAACGCAACTGTAGATGGCAAACCTTTAGTGAAAAGCAACAAGCTAATTTTAGATAAAATTCCGGAGCATAAATCCAAGCAATGGCTAACACCGGGTTTGGCATTTTGGTTGCTGTTTTTTGTAATTCTCGTTTTACAAGTGCGCTACGATTTTTTCAATAAACAGAAATGGTTCGTTTTTTTATACTTCACAATTTTGGGATTGTTAGGTTATTTATGCTTGTTTATGTGGTTCTTTACAGACCATCTTTGCACTAAATGGAACCTCAATATATTATGGGCAATGCCGTTAAATATTCCTTTGGTTTATTTTCTATTAAAGAAAAACAAACCAACTTTTGCAATTTCGTTCATCAAATTTTATAGAATATTGTTGATAGTGTTATTGATAGCTTGGTGGGCAAATCCACAAACCTATCATGTGGCTGTTATACCATTAATTTTGATTGCTATCTTATTTAGCTCGCTGTATTTGCCTGTCCCAACAAAAGAAGATTTTAAGAAACGCTTGTTTAGCTAATTTAGAAATCAGCACTTAATAGTAACTCTAAGTCAGTATGTTTTAAATTGAATTTTTGTGCGATAAAATCTTTGGTAATAGCACCTTTGTATAAGTAAGCACCTTGTCTAAGGTTTTCATCATATTTAAAAAGACTTTCTATGCCACCGGCATCAACTGCGCGTTTTAAAATTGGAGTCAAAATATTGCTGAGCGCATAGCTTGCTGTTTTAGATACATTGGATGCAATATTAGGAACGCAATAATGAATAACATCATGCACTTTGTAGGTCGGTTCATCGTGGTTAGTTACTTTCGATGTTTCTGAACAACCGCCATGGTCGATAGAAATATCCATAAACACTGCATTTTTTTTCATGGAACGCACCATATCTTCCGTGATAACTTTAGGCGTTTTTCCTTTTTGTGGCTTGAGTGCACCAATCACTACATGTGCGCGCGAAATATTTTTTGCCAAATTAATAGGATCGATAACTGAAGTATAAATTTTGTTTCCTAAAGAATTTTGAAGTCGAGATAAACGATAAATATTATCGTCAAAAATTTGAACAGATGCACCTAATGCCAAGGCAGCTTTCGCTGCCGCTTCGCCAACTGTTCCGGCACCTAAAATCAACACTTTTGCCGGTGGTTGTCCGGAAATACCGCCTAATAAAACGCCGGAACCAAATTCATTACTCAAATATTTTGATGCTGTAAGTATAGCATAATTTCCTGCAATTTCGCTCATGCTGCGCATAAATGGAAACGTATTATAATCGCCGCGCACATACTCGAATGCTAATGCTGTGATGCGTTTTTCCATCATCGACTTAAACATGGTTTTTGTTTGTGCAGGCAATAAAATAGGAGAGAACAAAATTTGATTGCGTTGCAATAAACTAATTTCTTTCGCATTGATAGGCGCAGATTTAATTATCAATTCTGCTTTATAAACATCTTCTTTTGCGTAAACAATATCGGCGCCGGAATTGATATAATCTTCGTTGCTAAAATGAGAATGAATGCCGGCATCTTTTTCAATAGAAATTCGACAACCGTAATTAATTAAAGCGGCAACAGAATTTGGCGTGAGTGGAATTCTTTTTTCTTGAAAATCGGTTTCTTTTGGAATGCCGATATATAAAGATTTCTTGTTGGTTTCTATGGATGCCAATACTTCTTTCGGATAAAGTGCGTAATCAGTTTTTATTTTTTCTAAGATAGATTCCATGCCATCAACTTTATAGATAGAAAATCTTGTTTAATGCGAAATTTCTATCGTTCGTTTATCTTCATCTAATTTAGTTATTTTTATTTTAATGACAGCATTCGGAAATAAAGTTTCAAAATTATCCGGCCATTCAATAAAACAAAGATTGTTGGAAAAAAGATAATCTTCTAAGCCTATATTTATCGCTTCTTCAAGCGATTTTAGCCGATATAAGTCGATATGGTAAATGGTGTTGTTGTCTTCCGTTTTATATTCGTTGATGATTGGATACGTTGGCGAAGAAATGTTATCCATTACTTTCAATTTTTCGCAAAGTAATTTGATTAATGTTGTTTTTCCGGCTCCCAAATTTCCATAAAAACAAAAAATAGAATGCTTGTTTATAAGCGATAAAATCTCATCAACAACAGGTGCTAATTCGGCAATAGAATTAATGGAATAAGTGGACATCCTATTTTGAAAAATCTGAAATTATTTACTTTCAAAAACTGCAACCGGTACAATAACTTCTTCGATAGAAATGCCACCGTGTTGAAACGTGTTTCTATAATAATTAGCAAAGTGATTGTAATTATTCGGATAGCAGAAATAATAATCTTCTTTCGCAAAAACATAAGAAGAACTCAAATTCGATTTAGGCAAAAAGGCTTCTTCCGGATTTTTTACATAAAACACTTCTTTCTCCGTAAAATTCAGATTTTTGCCTGTTTTATAACGCAGGTTGGTGGTCGTTGCTTTGTCGCCAATAATTTTTGAAGGATTTTGTACACGCATCGTGCCATGGTCAGACGTAATCACTAAGCGCACTTTTTTATCTTTTATTTTTTGCAATGCATTTAACAACGGCGAATGGTCGAACCAAGAAAGTGTAAGCGAACGATAAGCTGCTTCATCGCTTGCCAACTCTTTCAATACTTCCATTTCAGTGCGTGCATGAGAAAGCATATCCACAAAATTATATACAATAGCGTTAAAATTATTATTTAATAAGTTGAGTATATTGTCTTCCAAATCTTTGCCGCTTTTATGATTGACAATTTTGGTATAGCTCATTTTATTGTTGACGTTGTTACGCTTAAATTGTTCTTGTAAAAAGAATTCTTCGTGTAAATTTTTGCCGGCATTTTCATCATCATAAAACCATCTGTCAGGATATTTTTTATCGATTTCTAAAGGCATTAAACCCGAAAAAATAGCATTGCGCGAATATTGTGTTGTAGTAGGCAAGATGCTGAAAAAATAATCTTCACTCACTTTTCTGAAATCTTCTTTTATAAGATGTTCTATCATTTTAAAATGGTCGTAGCGAAGATTGTCAATTAAAATAAAAAACGTCGGCACATCATCTTTTAAAAGTGGAATTACTTTGTTTTTTATTAAGTTGTAAGAAAGCGTTGGCGTACTTTCCTTGTTAGGTTCTTTCAACCACGAAATATAATTTTTAGAAATAAACTTAAAAAATTCTTTGTTGGCTTCAGACTTTTGCATATCCAAAATATTTTTCATATCCAGATTGTCGGCTTTTTCCAACTCCAATTCCCAATAAATTAATTTGCGATACAACTCCGCCCATTCTTGATGCGAATTAATGTTGTTTAATTCCATCATTATGTTTTGAAATTCCTGGCGATAAGACGTCGTTGTTTTTTCGGAAACCAATTTTTTGTTGTCAATGATTTTTTTTATCGACAATAAGATTTGATTGGGTTTTACAGGTTTAATAAGGTAATCGGCAATTTGCGAGCCGATGGCTTCTTCCATGATATTTTCTTCTTCGTTTTTAGTAATCATTACCACAGGAACATCGCGGTTGTTCGTTTTTATTCTTGCCAAAGTTTCCAAACCCGAAATTCCAGGCATGTGTTCGTCTAAAAAAATCAAATCAAAATGCTCGTTGTTACATTTGTCTAAAGCATCGTGTCCATTGCTGACCGGCTCCACAACATAACCTTTCTGCTCCAAGAACAAAATCTGAGGTTTTAATAAGTCGATTTCATCATCAGCCCAAAGTATTTTTATTGCGTTCATTTTTTATTATTCTTTAGAAAATAGATTAAGAATTTAGTTTTATTATTTTTGCTTTGTAAAAAACTTAATTACCACAAATTAAACAATAATATTGTATTAAAAAATGTGAATTTAAGTTGCACTTTCACGGTATGAATAAACGCAAAATTTTCAACGATCCGGTATATGGTTTTATTTCCATTCCTTATGATATTGTTTTTGATGTTATCGAGCATCCTATCTTTCAGCGTTTGCGGAGAATTCAGCAATTAGGCTTGAGTTCGTTGGTTTATCCCGGAGCTACACATTCGCGTTTTCATCACTCTTTAGGTGCAATGCATTTAATGCATAAAAGTTTAGATGTTTTAAAAGCAAAAGGACATCCTATTTCAGAACAAGAAAGTAAAGCTGCTGTGTTGGCAATTTTGATGCACGATTTAGGGCACGGACCGTTTTCGCATGCCTTAGAAGGTGTGTTGATGCGCGATGTCCATCATGAACATATTTCGATGTTATTGATGCAACAACTGATTGATGAATTTGGTGATGCAATAGAAGAAGCAATCGCCATTTTTACCAATCAACATCCAAAAAAATATTTGCATCAGTTGGTAAGCGGACAATTGGATATGGATCGCTTGGATTATCTCACACGAGATTCTTTTTATAGCGGTGTAAGTGAAGGTGTGGTTGGCTATGATAGAATCATCAACATGTTAGACGTACATGAGGATAATATTGTGGTAGAAGAAAAGGCTGTGTATTCTATTGAGAAATTTATTGTCGCTCGCCGATTGATGTATTGGCAAGTGTATTTACATAAAACAAGTTTGGTGGCTGATTTGATGTTGAAGAATGTGATGCTGCGAGCAAAAGAATTGGCACAAAAAACAGATATGTCAAAAGGTATTTCAGAAAATTTAGCATTTTTCTTGAAAGAACAGATTGACGCCGAACAAGCTCCAATGTATTTAGATAAATTTGCAAGCTTAGATGATTTTGATGTTATTCAAGCCTTAAAATATTGGATGCAACACGAAGATAATATTTTATGCACCTTATCTTCTTCTATTATTAATCGAAAATTATTTAAGATAGAATTTGCTGAAGATGCAAAAATAAATGAGAAATTCCAAGCATTAAAATCGTCATTTGATGAAGATGAAATTCGATATTTCTTGTTGAAAGGTCAAGCACAAAATAATGCATATAATCCTGAAAAAGATAACATCTACATCAAATTTAAAGACGGAACAATAAAGGAAATTACAGAAATTAGTGAGCAATGGAATGTCCGTTCTTTGTCAGAAAATCCGGTAGTGAAACATTATCTCGCTTATCCGAAATAAACCACAATTTTTATTTATTTTTGTAGTATAATATATTTGATTTTGACGCATCAAAAAACTATCATTCGTCCGTTTTCATTTTCAGGCATTGGCTTGCATACCGGCTTAACAGCAAATGTTACGGTAAAACCTGCACCTGAAAATTTTGGTATTCAGTTTTGCAGAACTGACATTCAACCTACTTTTTATATTCAAGCAAAAAGTGAAAATGTTAGCAATACAACGCGCAGTACATCTATTAAAAAACAAGATGTTGAGGTAATCACTATTGAACATATTTTGTCGGCTTTGTATGCGTTAGGAATCGACAATGCGTTAATAGAATTGGACAATAAAGAAATGCCGATTTTAGACGGAAGTACACGTTATTATGTGCAAGAACTTGGAGAAAAAAATCAATTGGAATTAACTGCTTCAAAGAAAGAAATTACTATTCAAGAAGTGATTGAATGGAAAGATAAACAAACAGATGCTGAATATATTTTCTTGCCACATAACGAATTTTCGGTTACTTGTTTAATTGATTTTCCATCAAAAATGATAAAACATCAATTTGCAGTTTTAAATCATATCGAAGAATATATTCCGGAAATTTCTAAAGCTAAAACATTTTGTTTTTTACACGAGATTGAAATGTTATACAATAACGGATTAATCAAAGGTGGAAACTTAAACAATGCGTTGGTATTTTCTGAAACTGCATTAAGTAAAGAAAAGATTGATTGGTTGGCTACAACATTTCATCAGTCGGCAAATTCAATTCCTGAAATGGGCATTTTAAATCCATTGCAACAAACCTACGACAATGAAGCTGCGCGCCATAAATTATTAGATGTGCTGGGAGATTTAGCGTTGACGCAAACCTATTTTAAAGGCAAATTAATTGCCTACAAACCCGGACATACTTCTAATTGCAAATTTGCTCAATATCTTACTGAATATTTTGCATTACAACAAACTGCAAACGCTTCACTTTCTTTTAATAAATAATTTTTATTAAATTAGAAGACCATGTCATTCCCACGAAAGTGGGAATCTCATTCAACTAAATTTATTGAGATTTCCTTTTTCAAGGAAATGACAGTTAACCGCAAAGAACACAAAGTTTTTCTCAAAGTTTATTCGCTAATTAACCCATTCACTAATTCGCTAATTAAAGGTGCTTAGTTCACTAAGATGTTTTCTTTATTACAGACTTTTATATCTTTGTGTAAATTCATTGCTTGAACAATTTTATACATCCAAAAGTGCAATTAGGAAACAATGTTGTTGTCGAACATTTTTCTTCTATCTATGAAGATGTGATTATTGGCGATAATTGTTGGATTGCTCCGAATGTTACTATATTTCCCGGCACACGAATTGGCAATGATTGCAAAATTTTTCCGGGTGCAGTTATTGGAGCTATTCCGCAAGATTTAAAATTTAATGGCGAATATTCAACTGTTGAAATTGGTAATCATGTTTCCATTCGTGAATGTTGTACAATAAATAGAGGCACATCAGCATTAGGTACAACAAAAATTGGTAGTCATACGTTGCTGATGGCGTATGTACACATCGCACACGATTGCATTATTGGCGAGCATTGTATCTTGGCAAATTCAACCAACTTAGCCGGACATGTAACCATAGATGATTATGCGTATTTAGGCGGCATGAGTGGTGCGCATCAATTTACAAGAATTGGAAAACATAGTTTTATTTCAGGCGGTACGATGATAGGCAAAGATGTGCCGCCGTATTGCTTAGTGATGCGAAATCCGGCACAATATGCCGGCATCAATTCTGTTGGTTTAAAACGTCAACAATTTTCAATTGACGATATTCATTTAATTCAAGATATATATCGATTTATTTTTGGAAATAACGGATTGAACACATCTCAAGCATTAAAAAAAATTGAAGAAGAAATTCCGGATTCTTCTTTAAGAAATGAGATTTTAGAATTTGTAAAACAGTCGGAGAGAGGCATCATCAAAGGAATGGATTGATGTTTTTATGCTCATTTATTTTTGATTAAAAAATGCAAATACAACTTCAAAATATCAGTAAACGCTATGGGTTTGAGTGGATTTTCAAAAATGTAACGTTTGATTTTGAAGCCAAAAATAAATATGCTATTGTTGGACCGAACGGAAGTGGAAAGTCAACTTTATTAAAAATTATTTCGAATGGATTAGTGCCAACTTCCGGCAATATTTCTTATTCGGTTGAAAATAAAATTATAAAAGACGAACATAAAATTGCGCAAGAAATTGCGTATGCAGCACCATATATTTCGTTGACAGAAGATTACACGTTACAAGAATTATACGAATTTCATACATCATTTAAGAAATTAAAAGTAGAGAACATAGATGCCTTTTATGAAGTTTCGCAATTAGGAAAACACAAGCATAAATACGTCAAGAATTTTTCGTCAGGCATGAAGCAACGCTTAAAACTATCTTTAGCATTTTTATCCGAAACTAAAGTATTATTATTAGATGAACCAACTTCCAATTTTGACACAAAAGCCATTGATTGGTATTTTGGTTTAATAGAAAAATACACACAAGACCGATTACTCATCATCGGCTCCAACCAAGCGTATGAATACGATTGTTGCCCAACTAAGTTAGATGTTATGGGTTATAAATAAATAATTTCGAGTTTAATATTTTGTCTTGGAATTATCTCAAGCTTTGAAGAATAGATATCCTAAATATTTCAAAAGTAATTTGGCGATTTATATGAAATAACCTAGAATCGGCAGAATAAAAATCCTATTCCACTCTATTCTTCCAATTAGAATCATTATGGATATTGCCGTTTTCGGATAACTCAAAAGTAGCTTGATGTTCACACATTATTTTAGCAGCTAATAAACTTGCCAATTTTAATTCATCAGCGTTTATCTTTTCAGGATGAAAATAATTTTCTACAAATTTAGTGTCAAAATTGCCTGTTGTAAATGCCGGATGATTTAGTACAAAAGTGCCAAAAGGCAAAGTTGTTTTCACACCTTCAATTTTATAATCTTGAATGGCTTTTTTTAATTTCTCTATAGCATCTTGTCGGTTGTTGCCATACGCAATTAATTTGGCAATCATCGGGTCATAATAAATCGGAATATCCATACCTTCATCAAAACCATCATCAGTGCGAATGCCTTCGCCGTTTGGTGTTTTATATACTTCTAATTTTCCGATATCAGGCAAGAAATTATTTTCCGGATCTTCGGCATACACACGCAATTCAACAGCATGTCCTTTCATAGTTAAATCACTTTGTTGGAACGAAAGTTTTTCGCCACGTGCAATTTTTATTTGCTCTTTTACCAAGTCGATGCCGGTTATCATTTCCGTTACCGGATGTTCCACTTGCAAGCGCGTATTCATCTCCAAAAAATAAAAATCTAATTTATCGTTTACGATAAATTCTACCGTTCCTGCACCAATATAGTTGACTGATTGCGCCACTTGCACGGCAGCTTCGCCCATTTTTTTACGCAATTCAGGCGTTAAAACTGCACTTGGAGCTTCTTCCACCACTTTTTGATGTCGGCGTTGTACCGAACAATCGCGCTCAAATAAATGAACAATATTTCCATGCTTATCGCCCAACACTTGTATTTCGATATGTCGTGGTGAGTTTACAAATTTCTCGATAAAAACACTGCCATCGCCAAATGCAGATGTAGCTTCAGAAACTGCCAACATCATTTGTTCTTCCAATTCTTCTGCATGATGCACAATGCGCATTCCTTTTCCGCCACCGCCGGCACTTGCTTTTATTAAAATAGGAAATCCAATATTTTCTGCTAATTTTTTAGCTTCTTCAATATCTGAAATGGGCTGATCGGTGCCGGGCACTAAAGGCACATCAAACTGCGCAACAGCTTGCTTGGCTGCCAACTTGCTACCCATAATTTCTATAGCTTTTGTGCTTGGACCAATAAAAGTAATTCCATTGTCTTCGCAGGCTTGCGCAAAAGTGGCATTCTCACTCAAAAAACCATAACCAGGATGAACACCATCCACATTAAGTTGCTTGCAAACATTGATAATCGTATCGATTTTTAAATACGACTCTTTAGATGGTGCCGGACCAACACAAATTGCTTCATCTGCAAAACGAACATGTGGTGAATTTCTATCTGCTTCCGAATAAATAGCAACCGTAGAAATGCCCATTAGTTTACAAGTTCGCATTACACGCAAAGCAATTTCGCCTCTGTTTGCCACTAATATTTTTTTCATTTCAAGAAAATTAGATGCTTGTAAAAATAGTATTTTAATACGAAACCACTAAGCAACATTACTTATATATCGTTAAGGAATAAATAAGAATGAACGTTGGATTTTTGTTTTATTTTATTATGCGAACAGCTTTTAAAAAGCGCTCTTTAAAATAATTTTCGGATAAGTTTGAAATCATCACACCTTTTTTATTTCCTGAAGCACTATGAATAAAAGAAATGGAGCCATTGTTGTTTTCTAAAACAATACCAACATGTCCACCAACTTTACTTTTGGCATTTGAACCTGTAAACACTAAAACATCTCCTTTTTGTATTTTATTTTTACTTACTATTGAGCCGAAATTCAAGTAATCATTGGATGTTCGAGGCACTTTGATGTTGAAATGTCCGAAAACGTAATACAAAAAACCGGAACAATCTAAGCCACCTTGTTTCGGGTCTTCGGCTGCATATTTATATGGCACGCCAAGTTGTTTTTTGGCAAACCACAATAAACCATCAATATTGATGTTGCTCGAATTTTGATTTTCTGAATTTGAAGAAGAAATATCAGCTAAATCAAACGGAATTACTTTTCGATAAACAGAATCTTTAAGTTGAGAGTTTTTGTAAGTTGTTAATGAAGATTTATTTTTTTTCTTTTTTCTATTGTTAGCAAAAGAAGTTTGAAATAAGGATAAACAAATCAGCAACATTAAATTAAATCTCATTTTCGAAAGTTTTGATGTCAAATAAATAGAAACGCAATGCAAATAGTTAGCAAAATAACCTATTTTTGTAATTATACAATTTTCGTGCTAAAAAATATTTTTCAACTTGTAAAAAGAGAAATAAAATTAGAATGGCGACAAAAAACGGCGCTGGGTTCTATATTTATTTATGTTATAGGCACTTGTTTTTTGATTTATTTGACTTTACAAGGTCTAATTACAATTCCGGTTTGGATTGCACTTTTTTGGGTTTTAGCCTTGTTTACTACGGTTAATGCTGTTTCAAAATCTTTCGTGAAAGATGCTAACGAACAATTTTATTATTTGCGTTTTTTAGTTTCGCCAGTAGAAATTATTTTATCTAAAATAATATACAATGCTTTGCTGATAACCTTATTAGCATTGGTTATTTACGCCTTTATGTTTTTATTTTTCAATGAGAAAATAGAAAATGATGGTTTGTTTTTGTGCACGATTATTTTAGGTTCAGTAGGCTTTTCTAATTTGTTTACCTTATTATCTTCAATCACGGCAAGAACGCAAAATTTTGTTTTGTTAGCCATATTAGGTTTTCCAATTATTTTACCTTTATTATTGTTGATAGTTAAAATGAGTGCTTTATCCAATTTTGCCATCCAACAAAAAGATATTTATATGCATTTAGGTGCTATATCGTTATTAAATCTGATAACTATCATTCTTTCCATTGTATTGTTTCCGTATATTTGGAAAGATTAAATCTTATTTTGAGTATGAAAAATTGGTGGAAAATTCTCTGTATTCTTTTATTGTTTTATACCATCATTTTTGGTTTTTTAGGGCCAATTCCTGAGTTAAACATTTTAGAAGAATCCATTCGAAATTTATATTTCCATGTGCCAATGTGGTTTGCCATGATGTTGATGATGTTTGTTTCCTTAGTGTATAGTATTTTATATTTAAATAAATCAAAAATCGATTTTGATATCAAAGCCAATGCTTTTGCTAAAGCCGGATTTTTGTTTGGAATGTTGGGTATAATTACCGGCTCTATTTGGGCTCGTTCAACTTGGGGTGCTTGGTGGGTTTTTCAAGAAGTAAAGTTGAACGGTGCTGCTGCCGGATTATTGGTTTATGCAGCTTATTTCATCCTTCGTGGTTCTTTTGATGATGAAGAAAAGAAAGCTCGATTTGCTGCGGTATATTCTATTTTTGCATTTTGTATGTTTATGGTTTTAATAAACGTTATTCCACGCATTAGTAATTCGTCTTTACATCCCGGAAATGGTGGAAATCCAGGCTTTAATTCGTATGATTTAGATAATGACTTACGTTTAGTATTTTATCCTGCAGTATTAGGTTGGGTTTTATTATCTACATGGATTGCAACTTTATTAATAAGAATAGAGAAGATATTTAGAAAAAAACACGGTTTAGATTTAACGAAATAATCCACTCCTTATTTTTAGTTATTTTATATTAGATTAGACTTATTCAAAAAATTATTTAACCGGATATATATGAAAAATGGAATTTTAATTTTACTTTTCGCAAGTGTTTCTAAAATGTTAAATGCACAACCGACTTCAGTAGCTGAAAATTTAACTAACAACGGTAAATTGAATGCTGTTGTGGCTGTAGTAGCTGTTATTTTGTTGGGCATTTTCATTTTTCTTTTCTATTTAGAAAAGAAAATAAAAAAACTCGAGCAAGAAGTAAATAATTCATAATATGAGCGAGCAAATTAAGTTCTTTCAAAACGTTCAAACCTACGTAGAGCAAGCAGCAGCATTTACCGATCTTTCTAAAGGTTTAATTGATCAAATTAAAGCATGTAATGCCGTTTATCGAATCAATTTTCCGGTAAAAATTAAAGACAAAATCAAAGTAATAGAAGCTTATAGAGTCCAGCACTCGCACCATAGAATGCCAACAAAAGGAGGAATTCGCTATAGTATTATGGTTGACCAAGATGAAGTAATGGCATTGGCTGCTTTGATGACATATAAATGTGCTGTCGTAAATGTGCCATTTGGTGGTGCTAAAGGTGGCATAAAGATCAATCCCAAAGAATATACAGAAGAAGAATTAGAGCGTATCACGCGTCGATATGCTTTTGAATTAATTAAGAAAGGTTTTATCGGACCTTCTTTAGATGTGCCTGCACCGGATTATGGAACCGGCGAACGGGAGATGAGTTGGATAGTAGATACTTATATGCAATTCAACCAACAAGAAATTAATGGTCATGCTTGCGTAACTGGAAAACCAATCGGGCAAGGTGGTATTCACGGACGAACAGAAGCAACCGGTCGTGGTGTATTTTATGGCTTGCGTTATGCTTGTACGTTTGCTGATGATATGAAGAAGTTAGGCTTAGAACCCGGATTAGAAGGCAAAAGTGTGATTATTCAAGGTTTTGGAAATGTTGGCTATTATTCTGCCAAAGTAATGTATGAAAATGGAGCTAAAATTATTGGTATTGCTGAGTATGAAGGAGGATTGTATAATCCAAATGGCATTGATATAGATGATTTGAAGAAATATCAACTAAGAAATAAAACCATCAAGAATTATCCGAAAGCCAAATTTATAAAACAATCAAGTTTATTGTTAGAAGAAGCTTGTGATATTTTAATTCCGGCGGCCTTAGAAAATCAAATTACTAAAGATAACGCACCGCGAATAAAAGCAAAAATTATTGGTGAAGCCGCCAATGGACCAATTACTCCAAATGCAGAAGCCATTCTTCAGAAAAAAGGTATCATGATAATTCCGGATATGTATTTGAATGCCGGTGGTGTTACGGTTTCTTATTTTGAATGGTTGAAAAACCTTTCACATGTTAGCTTTGGTCGTTTAGATCATCGCCACCAAGATGAATCATTTAATAGAATAGTGGACTTAATTGAAACCAACACAGGAAGACGAATTTCAAAACGAGAAAAAAGTGCTTTGCGTGGTGCAGATGAATTAGATATCGTTCGATCCGGATTAGAAGATACGATGATTTCATCTTATGAAAATATTCGAACTATTTTTAAGCGACATAAAAAAATGCAAGGACTTCGCACTGCTGCCTATGTTGATGCTTTAGAAAAAATAGGCATTACCTATGCAAAAATGGGCGTTTTCCCTTGATTAAAACCCAAAATAATTTGTGTATTTATCAATAGGACTTATTCACATGTATGGATAGTTCAGTTTCTATTTCAATTTAGAAAGGTTTATTTTTATAGTAATATAAATTGATTTTCTTTAATCTAAAGTATATTTTATGAAAACTATTCTGCACTTTGGTATTCTGATTTTATTCAGTATGCAATTAGTAGCCAACCCACAAGATGGAGTTCGACCTTCATTTCCGGGTGGAAGTGAGGCTTTATTCAAATTCTTAGATGAAAATTTAAAATACCCGGAACAAGCACAACAAGAAAAATGGCAAGGAAAAACACTTGTTGGTTTTACGGTAAATGAAGATGGAACTTTAAGTAATATTAGAGTGGTAAAATCTTCTTGGACTATATTAGATCAAGAAGCATTACGTATTATAAAAATGATGCCCAAGTGGATTCCTGCAAATTTCAATGGCATTGCTCAAAAAGAAATGGTTGTCTTGCCGATAGTATTCGATTTAACGCGCAAAAACATTAAATATTAATTTAGAGAAGACTCCTTCAAAATATGAAATCAAAAGAAGAAATTGTACATAATTGGTTACCTCGATATACAGGAAAAGAACTGAAAGATTTTGGTGAGTATATCATTCTTACAAATTTTAATAAATATGTTCATTTATTTGCTGAGTGGAATAATGTAGAAGTTATTGGTGAAGACAAACCTATGCCCAATGCGACAGCCAATAATATTACCATTATTAATTTTGGGATGGGAAGTCCGTTAGCCGCAACCATTATGGATTTACTTTCTGCTATTAAACCTCAAGCCGCTTTGTTTTTAGGTAAATGTGGCGGTTTGAAAAAGAAAAATGAAATTGGTGATTTTATTTTACCAATTGCAGCCATTCGTGGTGACGGAACTTCAAATGATTATTTCCCGGCAGAAGTTCCGGCATTGCCTTCGTTTGCTTTACAAAAAGCAATTTCTACCACAATTAGAGAACATAAACAAGATTATTGGACAGGAACAGTGTTTACTACAAACAGACGTGTTTGGGAGCACGATGATAATTTCAAAGAATATTTACGCACCATTCGTGCCATGGCAATAGATATGGAAACAGCAACTTTATTTTCTGTCGCTTTTGCAAATGAAATTCCGGTTGGTGCTTTATTGTTAGTTTCCGATCAACCAATGATTCCGGAAGGAGTAAAAACAGAAGAAAGCGACCAAAAAGTAACCAAAAATTTTGTGGATTTACATTTACAAATCGGCATTGATTCATTAAAACAATTAATGAATCGTACTACAACGATCAAGCATTTAAGGTTTGAAGATTAATCGTTGAGCTGATCACTTCTTATTGCTTTGTTTAGGGCAATGCTGTTGTTTAATTCAAATCCAAACAATAGCACTAATGCATTTAGATAAATCAACATCATTATTACAATCATAATACCTAACGAACCAAACAAACGGTTGAAATTATTGAGGTATGAGGCATATATCTGAAATCCATAAGTCATTAAAATGGAAAAAATGGTAGCGAATGTGGCACCGGCAGAAAAATAGCGATATTTCTTTTTCACCGATGGTCCGAAATAATAAATCAATGCAATTATATTAAAAAAACTGGCGAACAATAATAACATTTTTACTATTCTCAATATATAATAAGTGATGATGCTTTTTGTGTGTAGCCATTTTAACATGAATAGAATCACTTCTTTTCCTTTTACCACTAATAAAACTCCTATAATGATTTGAATGCAAACTAAAAATAGAATTCGAATAGCAGCAATCCTTTTTTGCCACCATTTTCGTTCTTTAAATGTCTGATTCATTTTATCAAAAGCTTTCATCATGGAATTTACACCATTAGATGCAACAAACATGGCTAAAAAGAAATTGATAGATAGTATGCCTCCATGTTGCCTGCTTACAGTATCTTTTATGGTGTTTTTGAAAATAAAAAAAACATCTTGAGGCAAAATTACACTTATACTTTTTAGTACTTTTTCATCGAATCTATCAATTGGAATATATGGAATCAAGGAAAAGAAAAAGATGATACTTGGTATTAATGCCAAGATGAAATAGAAAGAAATCGAAGAGGCACGAATGGAAATATCATCATTTTTTACTTCTTCTTTAAATTTATAAATTACATCATAGATGGCTACTCCTTCAAATCCTGGTAAAGTAAATTGTTTCCATTTTTCTTGAAATCGTTCAGAACGGAATAAGCGTTTATATTTTTGTGCAACCTCTTTAATCGACATAAAGCTAAAATAAAGATACTTTTTGTATTAAATAAATTAGTGTCTAATATTCCGTTCATTCAATGCCTGTTGATATTTACGCGCATTTGCTTGGTGTTCTTGCCAAGTAGCCGCAAAATTTGAATAGCCTGAAAAATCTTCTTTTGCACAAAAATATAAATAATCATGTTCTTCAGCATCTAAGGTTTCGTCAATACTTTTTAGTTCAGGTAAACAAATTGGTCCGGGTGGGAGTCCTTTATGAATATATGTATTATAAGGAGATTGAATTTTTAAATCTATGTGTAAAACACGTCGACTTACGCCTAATCTTTTTAGCGCATATAAAACAGTTGGGTCAGCTTGTAAAGGCATTCCAATTTTTATTCTATTTAAATAAACGCCAGCAATTATTGGATATTCGTCGTATTTGTTACTTTCTTTTTGTATGATAGAAGCTAAGATGGTAATTTCAGTAGGAGATAAACCTAATTTTTCTGCCTTAGAACGTCGAGACGAATTCCAAAATTTGTCATATTCTTTCAGCATTCGATTGATAAACTCTTGTGCTGATGTGTTCCAATAAAATTCGTATGTATTAGCTAAAAATATAGTTGGAAAATTATCTTCGGTAAGATGTAATGAATCTAATAAGTTTGGATTATTAAACGCTTGAAGTAAGCTGGATTGAGAAGCTTCAATTTTAGTTGAAATTATTTTTGCTAAATGAGCTTTATCCTGAATGTTATTAAATGTAATGCGAACAGGATCTTGTCTGCCTGAGCGTAATTTCTGCACGATAAATAGATTACCACTATTATTTCCGATTTCGTATCTGCCAGGTTTTATTTTATTTGCATAACCTAACTTTTCTGCAACAATTTTGAATGTAGTTATATTCTTAATTATTTTTTCATTTTTCAATTCATATAAAACATCATTATATGTTGCTCCGGTATGAATAAAGATAATTTGTTCCTTTTTTCCTGATTTATTGTCGATAATATTGTCCTTAAAAAGGAGATTGTAGGAGAAAAATATGCCAATTATGGCAATAAATACCAATAAAAGTGTAGAAATTGCAATTTTTTTTTTCACTTTTTTTATTAATTAATGTATTGATTATTAATTACTTGAGAATGTAAAGATAGAAAAAATTGAGTAAAATCAAAAAAAAGTTAAACAACTATTTGCATTAATCAAAAAGTTGTTTAACTTTGAAGTAGGGTTTTTATGTTTCTAGACTTTAGGTCTGTCGGGTTTTGTGCAATGCAAAACCCGATTTTTTTTGCCTAATATCTAAAATCATCTGTAAATACAGAATAATAATTTGTAAGAAAATAACTTTCAGAGAATACTTAGTTCGTTAGGTTTTTACGTTATGTTGTAGTTTAGTTCCCCGATAAGTGTTCTTACTTCTTATCAATACAAATATGAATAGAATTCTGCACACTAAATTGTCAACAATATGCAAAAAGTGACTAACCTATTTGATGAAATAAATACTAAAGTAATTGATAATCAGTAGATTGGCTTTGAAAATAAAATAAATTCAGTGACATATTGATACGAAATATACTTTTCAATTTATTTTCAATATCAATAAATAGACTGAATTAAGCGTAAGATTCAATAGGCAAACATGTACAAACTAAATTTCTATCACCATACGTATTGTCAATTTTTGCAACACTTGGCCAAAATTTATATTCTTTTAATTGCTCTAATGGAAATACCGCAACTTCTCTACTATAGCAATGATTCCAACTATCAGCGATAGTTTCTTTTGCTGTATGTGGTGCATTTATAATTGGATTATCTTCTATAGTTGTCGTTCCATTTTTTATATTTTCCATTTCATTTTTGATAGAAATAAGTGCAGCGCAGAATTTATCTAATTCTGCTTTACTTTCACTTTCTGTTGGCTCAATCATCAAAGTGCCGGGAACAGGAAAGGCAACTGTAGGTGCGTGGTAGCCGTAATCCATCAAACGTTTTGCAATGTCAGCTGCATCAATTCCGGTTTCTTTTTTATAAGGACGAATATCCATAATAAATTCATGCGCCACTCGGTTATTTTTTCCTGAATATAAAATCGGATAATGTTGCTCCAATTTGGCTTTCAAATAATTGGCATTTAAAATAGCATATTTTGTAGCGTTAGTTATTCCTTCAGATCCCAACATTTTATTATATGCATACGAAATCAATAAAATAGCAGCACTTCCAAATGGCGCAGCAGAAATTGCAGGAATAGCATTTTCTCCACCAGTAGATACAATAGGATTAGTTGGTAAAAATGGTGCTAATTCTTTTGTACAACAAATTGGTCCCATTCCCGGTCCGCCTCCGCCATGCGGAATAGCAAACGTTTTATGTAAATTAATGTGATTGACGTCAGCACCAATAGTTGCCGGCGAAGTAAGTCCAACTTGCGCATTCATATTGGCGCCATCCATATAAACTTTACCGCCATATTGATGAATGGTATCACAAATTTCTATAATGCTTTCTTCAAATACGCCATGTGTTGATGGATACGTTACCATCAAACAAGATAAATCGTTGGCATGCTGCTCAGCTTTAATTTTTAAATCTTCAACATCAATATTGCCTTCCGGAGTTGTTTTTACTAATACAATTTTCATTCCAGCCATAGCAGCACTTGCCGGATTGGTGCCATGCGCTGATGTTGGAATTAAAACCACATTTCGATGCGCTTCTCCTCGATAAATATGGTAAGCACGAATCAACATTAAACCGGCATATTCGCCTTGTGCGCCGGAATTCGGTTGCAATGAAGTTGCAGCAAAACCTGTAATAGTAGAAAGTTGATTTTCTAATTCTTGAATGATTTCTAAATATCCTTGAACTTGATGTTTGGGTTGAAAAGGATGCATATTGGCAAACTCAGGCCAACTTAAAGGGATTAATTCTGTAGTCGCATTTAATTTCATAGTGCAACTTCCCAATGGAATCATCGAATAGGCTAATGACAAATCTTTCGATTCTAATTTTTTGATATAGCGAAGCATTTCAGTTTCTGAGTGATATTGGTTGAATACTTCGTGTGTCAAGAAATCGGAAGTTCTGCTTAAATTTTCCGGAAATTGCATTGCCGGATTTTCAAGAAATGAAGTAACATATTTAGCGCCAATCGCATCAGCAAAAATTTGTGCTATAGCTTCAATGTCTTGTTGTGAAGTTGTTTCGTCAATGCTGATTTGAATAGTACCATCAACATTATACCAAAAATTAAATAATCGTTCTTCAGCAATTGTTTTTATTTTTTCTTGTTGATTTCTGGAGTCGATTATTAAAGTGTCAAAGAAATAAGTTGTTTGGTTAGTAAATCCTAAACGCTTCAATTCATTAGCTAAGGCAACAGTATTAAAGTGAATAGAATTTGCTATGTTTTTAATACCATCTTTTCCATGATAAACGGCATACATACTTGCCATGATAGCCAATAATGCTTGTGCTGTACAAATATTAGAAGTAGCTTTTTCTCGTTTGATATGTTGCTCGCGAGTTTGCAAAGCCATACGCAACGCTTTATTGCCAAATTTATCCACCGAAACGCCTATTAATCTTCCTGGAATAAGTCGAACAAATTCTTCTTTACAAGCAAAAAATGCGGCATGCGGCCCACCAAAACCCATTGGAACGCCAAAGCGTTGTGTGTTTCCAACAGCAATATCGACACCTAATTCGCCCGGTGCTTTTAATAGCGTTAATGCCATGATATCACAAGCGAAAACACTATATATTTCTAAGGCTTTGCAAGTGGCAACAAAGTTTTCATAATCTTTAATTTCTCCTTTAGAATTTGGATATTGTAAAACAACAGCAAAGTATTCTTCTGTTGGTTTAAAAGTTTGGAAATCATCCACCACTACTTCAATTTGCAATGGTAAGGCTCGACCTTTTACTACATCTATCGTTTGAGGAAAAGTATTTTTGTCAATAAAAATTTTGTTAGCAGCACCTTTATTTTTTGATCTACTTCTTACTTCATACAACACGTGCATCGCTTCTGCAACGGCAGTACTCTCATCTAAAAGTGATGCGTTTGCAATTGGAAGTGCAGTTAAATCGCTAATCATAGTTTGGAAGTTTAGTAAAGCTTCCAATCTTCCTTGTGAAATTTCTGCTTGGTAAGGTGTGTATTGCGTGTACCAACCCGGATTTTCAAAAATATTTCTTTGTATAACGCCTGGAACAATAGTATTGTAATAACCTAAACCAATAAAGTTTTTACAAACGATATTTTTGTTTGCTTTCTCTCGAATTAGCTGTAAATATTGATATTCCGACATTGGTTCTCCAATATTTAATGCCTGTTTTAAACGGATGGATGTCGGAACGGTTTCTTCAATTAATTGGTCTAAAGAATCCACTCCAATTGTTGCTAACATCGCTTGTGTTTCCGTGGCATTTGGTCCAATATGTCGAGCTTGAAATTCGTTATACATGTTTCTGTTTTTAAAATTTGGTGCAAATATACGACTACTTTAAACGATTTTATATTTCGCAAAGTTGTTGTTGATAAAAGAAATGGAATGTTTACAAGGAATTTGATATTAGTTAAAATATTTTTCAATGGCTGTGTCATAAAGCTCTTTATATTCAGCAATAGAACCAAAATTCTCATCATCAACGATAATATCTTTTCCTTCAACTGTGCCTAAATGTTGGAATGGAATCGAATTGTCTTTTAATAAATTTTCAAAATCTTGTTGATTATTCTTGTCAATGGAAACGACAACTCTACTTTGTGCTTCGCCAAACAAAAATGCATCTTTGCGAATTGAATAATCGGTTGATATTTTAAATCCAAAATGGTTTGGCATAGCACTTTCTAAAACAGCAATAAATAAACCGCCTTCACTTAAATCGTGTGCAGATTTTATTTGTTTATTTTTAATTAATAAAGCAACAGCATCTTGTATTTTGGCTTCTTCTTTTATATCGAAATGCGGAGTAGGAGAGAGTTCAACTTGATGTTCATTAAACAAATATTCAGAGCTGGAAATGTCGTTTTTATTTTCTCCAATTAAATAAATTAAATCATTTTCATTTTTGAAATTTAAGGTCATCACATCATCAATATTTTCAATGATGCCCAACATTCCAATTGTTGGAGTTGGGTTCACAGCTCTATTCGGCGATTGATTATAAAACGAAACATTTCCTCCTGTAACAGGCGTTTTAAATTGAATGCAAGCATCACCCATACCTTGCAATGCATGCACGAAATTCCAATATACTTCTTCATCATAAGGATTGCCGAAGTTTAAGCAATTAGTTATGGCAAGTGGTTTTGCGCCTGTACAAACTATATTTCTTGCTGCTTCAGAAACAGCAATTGCTCCACCTTTGTAGGCATCAGCATGTACATAGCGCGAGTTGCAATCCACTGTAACTACCAACGCCTTTTTGCTATCTTTTAGTCGAATAACCGTTGCATCGCTTGGTTGATTGATGCTGGCATTATTAATGCCCACCATTGAGTCGTATTGTTGGTAAATAAACCGCTTTGATGCAATATTTGGATTTTGAACTAATTGTTTACTGGCCTTGATATAATCATTTGGTAGTGAGATATTTTCTATTTTGAATTTATCTCTTTGTGTATGATAACTCGGTTGTTTGAATGCTCTATCGTAAACCGGTGCGCCACCGCCAAGCACTAAAGTATCTGCCGGAACTTCAGCCACTAATTCATCATGCATATAATATTGCACTAAATTTCCGTCAGTAACTTCGCCGATGATAGCACAATGCAAATCCCATTTTTCAAAAACTTTTTCTACTTCACTTTCTTTGCCTTTTTGAACGACAATCAACATACGTTCCTGCGATTCAGACAATAAAATTTCAAAAGATTGCATGTTTTTTTGTCGAGTCGGCACTTTATCCAACCAAATTTTCATTCCATGTTCGCCTTTTGCGCTCATTTCGTTTGTCGAGCAAGTAATGCCTGCAGCGCCCATATCTTGCATGCCAACTACTGCTCCGGTTTTTATCACTTCAAGTGTAGCTTCTAAAAGTAATTTTTCAGTAAATGGATCGCCAACTTGAACAGATGGAATTTTGTCTTCAGCATCTTCGCCTAAATCTTCGGAGGCAAAAGTTGCACCGTGAATGCCATCTTTTCCCGTTGATGCGCCTACAATATATATAGGATTGCCAACACCTTCCGAAGTGGCAGAAATGGTTTCGCCCACTTTCACTATGCCGACACTCATCGCATTTACCAATGGATTGACTTGATAGCAATCATCAAAATAAACTTCGCCGGCAACTGTAGGCACGCCAAAACAATTGCCATAATGAGCGATGCCTTTTACTACACCTTTTAGTAAATGTTGCGTGCGTTTATTATCTAATTTTCCAAAACGCAAAGAATTTAGTGAAGCAATTGGTCGAGCGCCCATCGTAAAAATATCGCGAGAGATGCCGCCAACGCCAGTTGCAGCACCTTGAAAAGGTTCAACAGCGCTTGGATGATTGTGCGATTCTATTTTAAATGCACAAGCCCAGCCGTCGCCGATATCTACCAAACCGGCATTTTCTTCGCCGGCTTCTACTAATAAACTTTCACCTTTTCGCGGAAGTTTTTTTAAATATTTTATGGAGTTTTTATAGCTGCAATGTTCGCTCCACATTACAGAGTAGATACTTAATTCTGTAAATGTTGGGATTCGACCTAAAATTTCTTGTATTTTTTGATATTCATCTGGCAATAATCCAAGCGATTTTGCCGTTTCTTCATTGACGATGTGAGTTGACATTTAATAGAATTATGCACAAAAATAGCTAATAAACTCCAATGCTTATGGAATCATTATTATTAAAATTATAAATTGCTATCTTTGTGAAAGGAGATATTATGATAATAGAATTTCTTTTGCCGGTTCTTTTGCTCATTTTTTTATTTTTTATAATACAACATAAGTATTTTTTTAATTCAGCTTCAATTAGTAAAAAAGTGTTATTGGTCGGCTTTTCTTTAAAAGCGATTAGTGCCATTTTATTTGGATATTTTTATAAAACCGGCATTTTAACAGGGGGAGATACTTACATGTATTTTAACGATGCAAATGTTATTTTTAATACATTTAAAACAGATCCGTTTATATATTTTAAATTGGCTATAGGTACAAATGATTTTACACCAGTTCCTGCGTATCTTTTACCTTATACAGATGCAATGCATTTTTGGTTTGATAGCAGCAATTATTTCTTAGTTAGAATAAATGCACTGATACGGCCATTTTCTTTTGGTGTGTATAATTTCCATGCTTTGGTTTTTGCATTTTTATCGTTTATAGGAACGTATAATCTTTATTTATTTTTTGAAGATAAGGTGTTTAGTAAACCTTTATTACAATTTATTTTATTTGGAATTCCTTCTATTGTATTTTGGACATCCGGTGTACATAAAGAAGCGATTGTAATTTTTTCGTTGGGAATCATTTTGTCTAATATAGATCGTCTGTTGAAATCGGATTATACGAAAAGACATGTGTTTTATATTGTATTCGGATTATTTGTTTTGGGATATACTAGAATTTATATTTTAGCCTTTTTACTGCCATTGATGACAGCCTTAGCAATTTATAAACGATTTGAATCATCCAAAGCTACATTCAAATATTTTGCGCTAGCTCTTATCGTCTTTGCACTTATTTCTGTTGGAATTGATTGGTTATCGCCACAACATAGTTTATTGTATGAGATAATTGTTAGAAGAAGATATTTTGTTAATTCATTTGGAAATATGTCTTTTCCGGTAGAAGGTATTCCACATAATATAAATAGTGCCTTAATTCTTATATGGGAAGCAATTTCAAATCCATTTATTAGGCCATTGCCTTCGGATTGTGATGGAGTATTGGCTTATTTAGCTTCATTTGAAGCCTTTGTTTTATTATTTACAATTTTTATTTTGATTTTGTCCGTTAATTTAAAATCACTACATAAAAATCCTTATGCTGTTTTTTCAATTTTATTTGGATTAAGTATTTTATTTCTGATTGGATTAATTGTCAATAATTCCGGTGCTATTGCACGTTATCGTTCCATCGCAATTCCGTTTATTTTAATTGGTCTTTGCTTGACAAATAAAAAGAATCAAAAAATTATTCAATTATTTCAGAAAAATTAACCTAAAATCAAAGTTGGGTGAATATATTTCTGAAAAATTTTCTGCATTTTTGTTAAAAATATAGAGAATTATGTCAAAAACACGTTTTAATGCGATTTCTGCATTCGCTTCCCGACCAAAACTAAATGTAGAATTACCATCAGAGAAAATTTCTGATTTTTTTGCTTCCGCTGTATTTGGCGAAAAAGAAATGAAAGAATTTTTACCTTCTGATGCGTACAAGAAATTAAAAGCTTCAATTAAAGAAGGTAAAAAAGTAGATAGAGAAATTGCTGACCAGGTTGCCTCTGCAATGAAAGCATGGGCGATGAAACAAGGTGCAACACATTATACACATTGGTTCCAACCTCTTACAGGTACCACAGCTGAAAAACACGATTCATTCTTTATCCCAATTAATGGTAGTGGCATAGAAGAATTTGGTGCTGATGCATTAGTACAACAAGAACCGGATGCTTCATCTTTCCCATCTGGAGGTATTCGTGTTACTTTTGAAGCTCGTGGTTATTCAGCTTGGGATATTACTTCTCCGGCATTTATTATGACTGTTGGAAGTGGCAAAACATTATGTATTCCTACAATCTTTATTTCTTACACAGGTGAAACTTTAGATTTTAAAGCGCCTTTATTAAAATCTATCCAAGCATTAGATAATGCAGCTACAGAAGTTGCTCGTTATTTTGATAGAGATGTGAAACACGTTAACACTACTTTAGGCTGGGAACAAGAATATTTCTTAGTAGATACAGCTATGTATTATGCTCGCCCGGATTTGGTGATGACAGGAAGAACATTATTAGGAAAACGTTCTCCAAAAGGACAACAATTAGAAGACCACTATTTTGGAGCTATTCCTGAACGCGTTTATGCTTATATGCGTGATTTTGAAAATGAATGTTTGAAGTTGGGTATTCCAATTCGTACAAGACACAATGAAGTAGCGCCATCTCAATATGAATGTGCTCCAATGTTCGAAGAAGCTAATTTAGCAGTTGACCATAATTGCTTATTGATGGATGTAATGGATAGAGTTTCATCTAAACATAAATTGAAAGTGTTATTCCACGAAAAACCATTTGCAGGAATTAATGGCAGCGGAAAACACAACAACTGGAGTTTGGGAACAGATACAGGTGTTAACTTATTATCTCCGGGAAAAACGCCAAGAACCAACTTGCAATTCTTAACGTTCTTTATTAATACGATTGCTGCTATTAATAAACATGAAGAATTATTGCGTTCTTCCGTTGCTTCTCATGGCAACGATCACCGTTTAGGTGCAAACGAAGCGCCACCTGCAATTCTTTCTGTATTTACTGGCTCCTATTTAAGGGAAGTTTTAGATATGATTGAAACAAGAGTGGATGAAGATAAATTTGACGAACAAGATAATATCACACTTCGTTTAGATATTCACAATCGAATTCCGGATATTATGTTGGATAATACTGACAGAAACAGGACATCACCATTTGCTTTTACAGGAAATAAATTCGAGTTCCGTGCTGTTGGTTCTTCTGCAAATTGTGCATTGCCAATGACCGTTTTAAATGCTATGGTAGCTGAGCAATTAACGCAATTTAAAACAGAAGTTGACGAATACATCAAAGCAGGAGATTATAAAGATGTGGCGATTTTAAAAGTATTGCGCAAAACGATTAAAGAATCAAAAAGAGTAATATTTGAAGGCGATAATTACTCCGAAGAATGGCATAAGGAAGCTAAAAAACGTGGGTTAAGTAATAATAAAAATACACCGACAGCTTTGAGTGTATTAGTTTCTGAAAAATCAATAAAATTATTCGAGTCATTAGGTATTTATTCTCATCGTGAAATAGAAGCAAGATACGACATTGCATTAGAAACGTATTCTAAAGCTATCCAAATAGAATCTCGCGTTTTAGGTGAAATGGTGGTGAATCAAATTATTCCGGCTTGTATCGAATATCAAAATAAATTGATAAATAATTTGAAAGGCTTGAAAGAGTTAGGTGTAAATGCTAAACTATATGCTTCTCAAACATCTATACTTACTCAAATTTGTGAAGGTATCGAGAAATTAACGGCTTTAGATAAAGAAATGTTTGATTTACGTGTTAAAGGAAACGGAATTTCTGATACTAAAAAACAAGCATTACTATATTGCGATAAAGTGAAACCAATTATGGATGAAATCCGTGAAATTTCAGACAAATTGGAAGGTATAGTAGATGATGAATTGTGGCCGTTACCAAAATACAGAGAAATGTTGTTTGCTAAATAATTTTCTGTTTTCTTTTTAATTATAGATTAAAGATTTCTAAAGGGTTCAACTTTAGAAATCTTTTTCTTTTTAAATAATTTGCCTTAAATTGCTACTTTAATTTTTAAGATGAAGCAATATATATTTTCTCTTATTTTGATTTCTATGCTTGCGTTGTCAGCCTGCAAATCGGGCGCAAAAATTCAAGATGGAGAAACGGCTTATCGTTATAAAAAATATACGCTTGCGTCAGAAATGTTGCAAAAAGATTTTGATAAAGCAAAAACAGCAACTGAAAAATCAAACATTGCATTGAAAATTGCTGATAGTTACGACAAACAATTGGACTTCAAAAATGCAGAAACTTGGTATAAAAAAATAGCTGATATGCGTGTCATAAATGAAGCCGTTTTGCTCTATGTAAATGCTTTAAAACGAAACGAAAAATATCAAGATGCATTCAATACATTAGATACTTACCTTAAAGCCAATAAAACTGAAAAATTTCGTTTACAAAAAGATCTTGATTTCTTGCAAAAAACATTAGAGGATTTAAAAGATACATCATTAACTCGATTAACGAATTTATCATTTAATTCTTCGAGTTTAGATTTTGCTCCATTTTTACATCAAAATACCTTGTATTACACTTCGGCAAAAATGAGCACAAACGCTCAAAAAGATGAATGGACAGGCGAGTATTACACCGATATTTATTCCACACAAAAAATAAATACTACAACTTTTTCTGATGCAAAACTGTTGCCTGCACCAATCAATTCTGAATTTCACGATGCTGAATTTATTTTGACGAAAGATGGTAAAACAGCTTATTTTACTCGTTGTTTGAGCAAAGACAAAACTTCAAATGCATATTGCCATATTTATTCTTCTACTAAAAAAGCAGATGATACTTGGAGTGAACCTAAACGACTTCAATTAATGCCGGATACAGTAAATGAAGGTCAACCCGGTTTATCACCTGATGAAAATGAATTGTATTTTGTTTCGGATAGCCGTGATGGTTATGGAGGAAAAGATATTTATTTAGCTAAGAAAAATAAAGAAGGAATTTTTGAATATCCTGTAAATGCCGGCTCCAGAGTAAATACTAATGGTGATGAATTATTTCCTGTGATTGCCAACGACACCACACTTTATTTTTCTTCAAATGGGCGAATTGGTTATGGCGGATTAGATATTTATTCGGCAACAAAACAAGGAAAAATTTACAGCAACGTAGAAAATCTTGGCTTAGGCATAAATAGTGGAGCTGATGATTTCGGTATGATTCTAACACCTTCTGATGATGATTCTGTGTTGTTGAGTGGCTATTTAACATCCAATAGAAAAGGAGGAAATGGCTCAGATGATATTTATTATTTTGTAAAACGTATGGCGCCACCAAAACCATTGCCACCGGCTGTTTTTGTTTTAAATGTGCATGTACAATCAAAAATATTTCAAGATAAAAATAATCCAAACTCAACTTATTTAGGTGTTGAACCGATTGAACAAGCAACGATTGAAATGCCGAGATTTGACCAAGTAGCAACAGCAACTCAAACTTTAACAACGAATAAAAATGGAAATGCCCAAACATTTATTCCGTCGAATCAAAACTTTTCTATTAAAATTTCTAAAACAGATTTCTTGACTGTTTCTGAAAATATCACAAGCGATTTACCTGCAAAAAATGGCGATACGATTTATATCAATCGCACAATTACATTGGATAAAATTTATAAAGATGTAGAAATTACATTAAACAATATTTATTACGATTACGACAAATGGAATATCCGAAAAGATGCTGCTCAAAGTTTAGATACTTTGGTTGATATTCTTCAAAAAAATCCAAGCATAAATATTCAACTTTCTGCCCATACTGATTGCAGAGGCAGCGAGCAATACAATAAAAATTTATCGCAAAAAAGAGCGGAAAGCGTTGTCGAATATTTAATATCAAAAGGCATAAATGCCAATAGATTAACAGCGAAAGGTTATGGCGAAAGTATGCCAATCGAAAATTGCGTTTGCGAAAAATGCACCGATGAACAACATCAAAAAAACAGACGTACAACGTTTAAGATTATTAGCCAATCAAAATAATTTTTATTTTATAAATGCAAACAAGCAATAGATATGATAAACGCGGCGTTTCTGCTACGAAAGATGAAGTGCACGCAGCCATAAAAAATGCCGACAAAGGTTTATTTCCTAAAGCATTTTGTAAAATTTATCCTGATTATTTCACCAACGATGCCAATTATTGTTCTATCATTCACGCTGATGGCGCTGGAACTAAAAGTGTTTTAGCATATTTATATTGGCGAGAAACCGGCGATTTATCGGTGTGGAAAGGCATAGCACAAGATGCCATTGTTATGAATACAGACGATTTGATTTGCGTTGGTACAACATCTAATTTTTTAATGTCAAGCATCATCAATAGAAACAAGCATTTAATCACAGGCGAAGTTATAAAAGCCATTATTGAAGGTACAGATGAAATAGTAGAAATGATGCATCAAAACGGCGTTGAAATCCACGCAATGGGCGGTGAAACAGCCGACATGGGCGATGTCATTCGAACTGTTTCTGTTGATGCTGTGATGACGGCCAAATTAAAACGTGCAGATGTAATTGACAATGCCAACATAAAACCCGGAAATGTAATTGTTGGTTTGGCATCTTACGGACAAGCAAGCTACGAAAATGAATACAATGGTGGCATGGGCAGCAATGGGTTGACTTCTGCGCGACATGATGTTTTTTCTAAAATTTATGCCGAGAAATACCCTGAAGCTTATGATAGCAATACAGATTATGCTTATGTGTATTCCGGCAAAAAATTATTGACTGATAAAATTGATGGAACACCTTTAGATGCTGGTAAATTGGTGCTTTCGCCAACAAGAACGTATGCGCCAATCATCAAAAAAGTAATAGATGAAATCGGCACAAAAAATATAAATGGTTTGATACATTGCAGCGGCGGAGCGCAAACCAAAGTGTTACATTACATCGATAATTTACACATCATAAAAGATAATTTATTTCCTGTTCCTCCTTTGTTTCAATTGATTCAAGAACAAAGCCAAACCGATTGGAAAGAAATGTATCATGTGTTTAATTGCGGTCATAGAATGGAAATTTATTGCGATGAAAAATTTGCCGATTCTATTATTTCTATTTCAAAATCATTTAATATAGATGCGCAAATCGTTGGCTATGTAGAGTCGGCTGTGGATAAAAAAGTAAGCATAAAGAGCGAAAAAGGAGAATTTGTATATTAATTTGTAGGATTATTATGCCTGTAATTACTGTAAATACGGAAATTGAAGCGCCAATCGAACGTTGTTTCGATTTATCTCGCAGCATAGAAATCCATAAGCTTTCTATGGAACATACTCAAGAAGAAGCTATTGCCGGCAGAACAAGCGGATTAATTGAAGATGGCGAAACGGTTACGTGGCAAGCCAATCATTTTGGTGTTACACAATTTCTATCTTCAAAAATTTCCAACTATAAACGTCCATTTATTTTTAGAGATACACAAACAAAAGGTATTTTTAATCGTTTTGTGCACGATCACATTCTTGAATCAAAAAATGAAAATACCATATTGACAGATGTGTTAGATTACGAAGCACCGTTAGGATTTTTAGGTAAAATTGCCGATTTTCTTTTCCTGAAAAAGTATATGACGAATCTGATTTTGAAACGCAATAAAGTGATTAAAGAATTTGCTGAAAGTGAGCAATGGAAAACCATCTTAGCATAATGTTTTTATAGTTTCGGTAAGAAAATTTCAGCCAACATACAACGTGCACTTCCACCGCCGATATATTCAATTGTAGGAATTTTTACAGATAAAATAGAAGTGTGTTTTTCTATTTGTTTGATTTGTTCGGCAGTTAAACTATCTAATGCCGATGCCGACATAATTAAAAATGTTTTTCCGTCTTCGTTTTGTACTTGCAACATATTTCCGGCAAAAGCATTCATTTGTTCAAATGTAATGTCTATAATTTCGTGTTGGCTGGCTACTAATGCTGATTTTACAACATGGCGTTCCGTTTTATCATGAATACTTTCTAAACAAATCACAGCAAAGGTATCGCCGATAGTCAGCATCACATTGGTATGATAAATTTGTTTATTATTTGCATCTGTTGCCGTAAAACAATACGCATGAATGTTTAATTTCTTACAATAATCCAAGAATAAATCTTTGTTGGTTCTTGGCGAAATGCAGGCATAAGCTCTTTTATGTAGATGATCGAAAATAATACTTCCTGTTCCTTCTAAAAATTTATTTTCTTGTATGTAAGAAGACAAATCGACAATATCTCTGATAGAAAAATGCTTGCGCAACTCATCTAAAATTTCAGGTCTTATTTCTTGACGTCTATTCGGCGATTGCATCGGATATAAATAAACCGTGCCATCTGCGTGCATGCTTATCCAATTATTTGGAAAAATAGCATCCGGTTTTACGGGAAATTTGGTGTCTTGAATTACCGTAACATTTATTTTTATATCTCTAAGTTGCGCCACATAAGCATCAAATTCATCCAGCGCTTTTTGCTTAATATCTTCCTTACTCAAACCGGCAAGTGTTTTTTGAAAAGCATTGGAAGTAGCTGTTTCTTCATTAAATTGAAAACAAGCCGGACGAACCATCAGCAAATTAGAAGTATATTGTTTTGCCATATTGTAAATTTAGGGTTTAGATTTATGATAGAAGCAATTTTTTAATTAAAATTGTATCGAATAGAAATTTCAAACCTAAAAATAAATTTTACAATGTCATTCTCAACTGCCGATTTATACGATGCC
This sequence comes from Bacteroidota bacterium, assembly GCA_020436225.1. Classification (GTDB taxonomy): domain Bacteria; phylum Bacteroidota; class Bacteroidia; order Chitinophagales; family JADIYW01; genus JADJSS01. Next base: position 92,756 of record JAGQYE010000070.1, read on the forward strand.
AACGAAGGTAAAGTACACGTTGCGCTTCCAATTTTTCAAAATTATGGATTGAAGAAACAATTTTCCGGTCAAATTTTTACTATAAAATGTTTTGAAGATAATACGCCGGTAGGCGAGACCTTACGTAATGTAAACGGAAAAGGAAAAGTGTTGGTTATAGATGGTGGCGCATCGTTGCGTTGTGCTTTAGTCGGAGATTTGTTGGCAGCTGCAGCCATCAAAAATGAATGGGAAGGTATTATCGTAAATGGATGTATAAGAGATAGTGCAGCCATCAATAAAATGGAAATTGGTATCAAAGCATTGCAAGCAAATCCGACACGTTCAGTAAAAAAATATCCGGGTTTAAAAAATATTACGGTTGATTTTGCACACGTTTTCTTTCATCCTGACGAATATGTTTATTGCGATGAAGACGGCATTTTAATTAGCTCAACTTCCTTGTTAGAAACAGAATAAATTTCTGATTTTATTCTTCAAATTTCAACGGACGATTTAAGTTTTCTTGTAAAGAAATCATAGTTTCGGTACGTGTAATTTCAGGAATACTTTGAATTTTTTCCATCAATATTTTTCGTAAATGTTCGGTGTCTTTGCAAACTAATTTCAAGAACATCGAATAATTTCCGGTGGTATAATGCAAATCCACAATTTCAGGGATATCTTCCAAAGCTTTTGCAACTTCATCGTATTTTGAACTTTTGCTGAGATAAATGCCCAAAAATGCGGTGATGTCGTAGCCTAATTTATGATAGTTTAATTGTAGATTAAAACTCTTAATGATGCCCATTTCCTCCATCTTTTTCATGCGCACGTGTACGGTTCCATTCGATACAAATAGTTCTTTAGCGATATCAGTATAAGGCGTTTTCGCATCACGCATTAAGATAGTCAGGATTTTTAGATCAATATCATCGAGTGGTTGATGCATAATTGTCGTTTTTATGGTTTACAAAAAAAAGTTTATTCAGAAAATATTTTTCTATGAATGTTTCTTATTGAAAAACTCTTTTAAGAATAATACAAAAATATATAAATCGTCGTAAAAATAGCGTTTAAAAGTTCGTTTGGGCTCGGATAAAAAACGATGAAGCCACTCTAACCCAATTTTTTGTATCCATTTTGGTGCGCGACTTTTCATGCCGGTATAAAATTCGTAAGATGCACCCAAATTATAAAAAACAGGAATTGGTGTATTGCTGTTTTTTAATTTTTCGTACAAGTTTATAATCAACATTTCTTGTTTTGGATAGCGCAATCCTAAGAAAACAAAATCAGGTTGATGAGTTTGTATAATAGGGAAGATGTTTTGTGCTTGTTGTTCTACAGCATTTTTTTCTGCTTCAAAAAATGGCGGAATATAACTTTGTACGCTTGGATATTCTTGTTCTAATTTGGCTTTCACTTCTTCATTGGGCAAAATCAACACAAGTTTTTTGTTATGCTGAATAGAGGCTTTCCAAATTAATGGAAACAAATCGCTGCCCGCTAAACGTTTTTTCAAAGGCTTGCCTAATAATTTTGAAAACCAAATTATTGGTGCGCCATCAGGTAAAATAAATCTTGAATTTTGGAAGACGGATAAAAGTTGTTTGTTTTTATTTAAATGAACGGTTAAGTCAACATTTGGCGTAATGACGGCAGGAAAATGTTGTTCATCTTTTTCATTTACCAGAGATTGAATAATAGCATCAAAATTTTCTGCGGCAACAAAATCTAAATTAAATATGTGCTGTTTTTGGAGCATACTTTTTTCTCAATCTTTTTTTCTAATTCTAATTCTATTGAAAATTATCTATTGAAAATATCTGAAAAAATCTCATATCTCATATCTCATATCTCATATCTCATGTCTAACATCTCATATCTATCTTCTCATTTCCATCTTCTTTTCAACGTCTCAATTATATTTTTCATTCGGTTTAAGTTCAACAAAAATGCCATTCCTAATTTAATCGGAAAACTACAATAGTAATAAATTAATAGCAAATACGATGGTTTTATATTTTCTTTCTCATATTGAAATAAAGCAATATTTTCGGCACATTGTTGTTGACAAATCCAGCGTTCTGTTGTATTTAAACCGCCTTTTTTCCAATTGCTGGCACGTTCTTTTTTAAAACCAATTTCTTTGCTGTCTATTTCTACAGATGAGCTTTCTTGCGTGATGTGCAACATTTGTTCATTAAAATCAACATCAATATGATGGCAAATTTTTTGAATCGTGGTTTGTGGTTGTTCCAATAAATCTTCGAAACGAACAGTGAGCATACGTTTATCTTGCATAAAAGATTTTGCTGCATTGATGGCAGCATTCCAAAGTTTGCTCAACGTAATTGGATGGTAATTGATGCGCAAACGCCAAGCTTCTTTTTTCGTCATATAATCGCCACCTAAATTTCTTCTGTTCCATTTGTTTTTTTGCGAAAGCATTATTGCTCGAGGGTCGCGCACCATATTGATGATTTTTGCATTCGGAAACAGCTCAAAAATCTCTTTTAAATAAAAAACATTTTGTGGTGTTTTTTCACAAACAATTTTTTTGTGGTTTAATGCCACTTCATATTTGGCAAAATGAAAAAAAATATCTTCTGCGCAAAATTGTTGAGTTGGTAATTGTTCTACAAAAGTTTTTGCTTCTTGATAAAACTTAGTGTAATCTTGGTCGTGCGTCATATAACCAATGCGTTGTGTTAGCATTAGTTTAGATGTTAATGTAATGGCTTCATCTTTTGTGATGTTTTTTCCTTTATCTTGCGGCGACCAAAGTTGTTCAAAAAAATGCAATTCATTTAATACCATCAATTCAGGATGATTATTAAATACACGCAACAACATCGTTGTGCCGCTTCTCGAATTTCCAACAATAAAAATAATACGTTCCTGAAAGGGCATTTTTTTATAGCTTTATGCAAAAGTACATATTAGTATTGAGTAGCAAGAATCAAAATAAGATTTTTATGTGTACAAGAATTAAAAATATAAACGTCAAAAATAAATCAACTTTTTGCTTGAAATTTCTTCTTCAATTTTCTTTTGTTTTATCTAAATTCTTCTTGTTGTTTTTTGTTTTTTGTGTTGAATTTTCTTTCGCACAAAACGAAAATGGAATTATAGGAAACGTAACTGACACATCAGCAACTGTTCTTGTTTTAAACAAATTTTTGAATGATGATAAAGATTTTACTGTTACGCTAAAAGAAAAGAATTCGATTACATATCCCAAATATTTTTTTGATAGTGAAGGCAACTTGAGAATTCAGTTAAATAATTTGATTCCAAACACAATCTATGAATGTTATGTTCAGTTTAATGACAATATGAAATCGACCATCTATAATTGGTTTAAAACATTTCCATTTCAAAATGATACAACACCTTTTTCGTTTACTTTAGGTTCGTGTACAGAGCAACATCATAATGATTCTATTTTCTTGGAAATGAAAAAACATCAACCGTTGTTTTTCTTACATCTCGGCGATTGGCTTTATACCAACAATTTTAATGAACGACAATTTTATTATACAGAAAGCATAGCACATCAAAAAGAATTGTATGAAAAGCGTTACGAAATGCCGAGTTTGAAACAATTGCTTCAAACCACACCAATTGATTTTGTGTTTGATGATGAAGATGGCGTTTTTGATGATTTTTCAAAACATACATATACAACAATTCAATCAACACAAAATAAAACAAGCATAAAAGAAATTCCTTATCCGGATTCTTTACGAGTAATGGCAATAAAAGGTTATCATACATTTTTTCCGAGTTATCCAACAAATCCTAATCAAGTTTATCATTCTTTTGTTTCTGGCAATGCTGAATTTTTCTTTTTAGATACACGTTCTACACGTTCTCCTAATTCCGAATCGTTTCAACAAAAAGGAAATTATTTTAAATATAAAGTTTCTAAGCAACATCAACTTTTGGATTCAGCTCAATTAATTTGGTTATTAAATGGAATAAAAAATTCTACTGCTCAATGGAAATTTATTGTGAGTGGCGTTACGTTTAATAAATCATACAAAGACATTTTAGATTTGATGTTACTTAAGCGTGTGCAAAACAGGAAATTATATAATAATATGAACGGTGCTGAAATTGCAGCGTCTTTAGCGAGTATGTGGTTTGCCTATCCGGAAACACAAGCAACTGTTTTAAATTTTTGCCATGAGAACAAAATTAAAAATGTAATTGTATTAAGCGGCGATGCACACACGGCAGCTATTGACGATGGCACAAATGCCGGCTTTCCCGAATTGATGGCTGGTGGCTTGGCACAAACCAACTCTAAATTAGTGTCGTTAATTTATAATACGTTGCACTTAAACCTTTGGAATAAAGGCGGACAAGGTATTCATAATTCCAATTACAATGACGCTTTCGGTAAGGTAGAAATTCTTGGCAACGATGCTGTGAAATTATCTTGCATTGATAAATATGGAAAAGTAATTTGTTCTTATGTACTTAAAGATGGCTTTATTCCTGACACATTCAAATCAAGAAAAAATTCAAAAATTTCTTTATTAGATAAACTAAAAGCTGCGAAACGCGCTTTGAAGATAAAACGTACTTTATAATAAGTAATACCTTTTTGGGATTTTTTCAATTCTTTATCATTTTATAGTTTGATAGATTAATTTCGTATTTTTAAGAAAAAAACTATGCAATCAATCAAGCACGAATATGTAGAAGTCAATGGCATTAAGCTACATGTTGCCAAGCAAGGCAATGGAAAGAAATTAGTTATTTTGTTGCACGGCTGGCCCGAGTTTTGGTATAGTTGGCGTTATCAAATTCCGGTATTGGCAGAAAAATTTACCGTGTTTGCGCCTGATATGCGCGGTTTTAATTTAAGCGACAAACCACTCGGCATTGCCAATTACAAAGCCGATGTTGTTGCAAGTGATATCGCAGAATTAATAAAAAAATCAGGGTTTGAAAAAGCTTATATCGTTGGTCATGATTGGGGCGGCGCTATTTCTTGGGTATTTGCAACCATGTATCCCGAACTAACTGAGAAATTAGTCGTGTGTAATTGTCCGCATCCAAAAATTATGCTGAAAAGTTTTAAGACCAATCCATCTCAAATTATTAAAAGTTGGTATATATTTTTGCACCAAATTCCTTTATTGCCGGAAATTATTTATCAATTTTCTTTAGAAAAAATTTTCAAAAAAACATTTAGAGGTTGGATGTATAACAAAGAAAATTTTACAGATGAAGATTTAAAAGCCTTTGTAAAAGCATATAAACAAGAAGGAGCATTAACCGGTTCTATAAATTATTACAGAGCCATGATGCAAACTAAACCGAATCTACAAATCTTCAATAATAAAATTAAAGCACCAACGTTATTGATTTGGGGTGAAGGTGATAGAGCGCTTGGAAAAGAACTGACTTATGGAACAGAAAAATATGTTGATGCGCCTTATGAAGTAAAATATATAGAACGTTGTTCGCATTGGACGCAAAACGATTGCCCGGAAGAAGTCAATAAATTTCTACTTGACTTTTTAAAATAAATATATTAAAATTGTATTGAAACATAAATGCTATATTCTTCTCCAACAATAAAATCTCCAAAGTGGCTTTATACAAAGCATTTGCAAACTATTATACCAAACGTATATCGAAAAGTTGATGGCGTAACCTATAATAGAGAACGTATTGAAACTTGGGATGATGATTTCTTGGATTTAGATTGGAGTAGAATTGGAAGCAAAAAAATTATCATTATTTCGCATGGTTTTGAAGGTTGTTCAAATAGAGTTTATGCACTTGGTTTGACGAAAATTTTAAATGCAAATGGCTTTGATGTTTGTGTTTGGAATTTCAGGGGGTGCAGCGGAGAAGACAATCGGCAATATTTTGGTTATCATTCCGGTAAAACAGATGATTTAGATTATGTTGTTCGACATATAACTTCCACCAACAACTATGATGAGCATTATATGATTGGTATTTCTATGGGTGGCAATCTAACAATGAAATTTCTTGGCGAAGAAAAATGGGAATCAGTAGATAAAATTGCTGCAGCTATTACGGTTTCAGTTCCGATTCATTATGAAACATCTTTGCCACATTTAATCAAAGGTTGGAATCAAATTTATGAGAGAAGATTTACGAATCAGGTGAAACAAAAAGTATTGAAAAAGCAATCACGTTTTCCGGAAGTAATGAATTATAAATACATTTTAGAATCAAAAAATTTGATGGAGTTTACAGAGCGTTGTACAGTGCCGTTGCATGGATTTAAAGATTTGAATGATTACATAAAAAAAGTGCAAGCCTCAGCATTTCTGAAAAAAATAAAAACACCAACGCTATTAATTAATGCTGATAATGATCCATTGTTGACCAAAGAATGTTATCCGATTCAACTTGCAAAGAAATCAAAATATTTCTCATTAGAAATTACAAAAGGCGGCGGACATGTTGGTTTCTGCGAAGATATAAAAGCTGAACATAATTGGTTGGAGAAGCGTGTGGCAAATTATTTTATGAAAGGAGCGTAGCGCACAACGCAAATTAATAGCAAAAAAAAGTGGCAATAAATGCCACTCTTTTATAATCCCAACTAACGAATTAAGCATAAGCTTTGTCTTTGAAAAATTCTTCCGCTAAATGATAATCATTTAAGTTAGATGGATGAAAATCTTTCTTGAAGAAACTGAAATATTCAGATACTAAATCTCTGTGTAATTCAGAAAATAAACCGGTTGCAAATTGATAGAATTGTTTTGGTAATCGACTTACCTTAATGTATTTTCTATCTTGATACATCAACATCAACGTGCCAACGGTCAAATAAAAATAGAGAATAACAGTTGCCAATGGCATAAAGGCAATGCGTTTAGCATATTCATCTTCATCTACTAATTGCATTACATCATACGCTACGTTTTTATGTTCAATTTCTTCTGAAGCATGCCACTTAAACAATTCAGCCATATCTTCCGGAACATATTTTGGATTTGTATCAACATGCTCAAAAATGGCATGACCAAACAATGCTGTAAAATGTTCTAAACAAGCCGTTGCTACTAAATCTATATTGTTGATTTTTGTGCCTTCAACTTCAATTTTAGCTACAACTTTATGCAATAATTTGTCGATGTGATTTTCATAACCTTCAAAGTTATAGCCTTTTGCTTTTAAGATATTCCAAAAGCGTTCGTGCATGCTGCTGTGAATGCCTTCTTGTCCGCAGAAATTGCGCACTTGCTTTTTCAATTTTTCGTCTTTAATTTCTTTTTGATGTTTCAACACAGAATTAACGAAAAAACGCTCGCCGGTTGGAAACAAGATGTGCAACACATTAATGAAATGCGTGCTGAACGGATTGTCTTTATAATAAAAGCGTTTGTTTTTATCGCTAAATTGAAAGTTGACGCGTCTTACTTTTATTTCAGACGGATCGTAATCTTTCTTTACCGTTTCTTTCACTTTTTTTTGTGTGGTTGTTGCCATATTAAAGGAATTTAATTGTCTAATAAATAATTTTTATGCGTAGTTTTTATTCTTCAATAATTCTTCCGCTAAATAATAATTGTCGATTTGGTCGGGATGAAAATCTTTTCTAAAGTATTGGAAATATTGACTGGATAAAGTATTCCCAAAGTTTTTTCTAAAATTATTGACGAATGAAAATGCATGTTTTAATACATCTTTTCGTTTTACATCTTTATCTTGTTGAGTTAGATATATCGTTCCTTTAGTTAGATAAAACCATAAACCAAACGTTGCGATAAACATGCCACTAATGCGAAGCGCGTAACTGTCATCTACTTTTTTCAAAACATCAAACGGAATTGATTTATGTTCGATTTCTTCTGCTGCATGCCACATAAATAGATCTTTCATTTCTTGTGGCATATCTTCCGTAATATCTTTATGTATAATGCCTGATTCAGCCAGCATAGCGGTGAAATGTTCCAATGCAACCGTAACACTTAATGAAAGTTTGTCGCCAATTCGTTTATTTTTTAAATTAGAACGCAACCATTTTTCAACGCCATCCCAAGCTGTTCTTCTATAGAAGTCAACGAAGCCGTCCGGATTCAAATCTTGACTTTCCATTATATCCCAAAACTTTTGATGCTCGGCAAAATGCGTACCTTCTTGTCCTATAAAATTTTTCACACGATTGCGTAATTCTTCATCGTTTGCATATACTTCTGTAAATGCCTTTACGCTTCGAATAAAAAACTTTTCGCCATCCGGAAAAACAAGGTGCTGTGCATTCATAAAATGTGTAGCAATTGGGTTGCTGTTAAACCAATGTTTGGGAAAAGGTTTTTCAAATTTGAAATTTACCTTTCTGATTTTCGCTTGTGGTTTCTTGCTCTTGATTGTTGGCATTTAACTAATTAAGTATATTCAAAATTAACCAACATTTTAGATGGTGTGATATACAAGAGTTAATTAAACGCTTGAGCTTATATACATTTGTTTATAAATAAAAAATGCTGAATTTATCGTTGAAAATAGTCAGTGAATATTAAATGCGATATCCTCGTAAAAAATCTTCAATCTTCATTTTTTTCTTTCCTTCTAATTGAACTTCTAAAACATCTAAGTAAGTATCGGCACATCTAAATGATAAAAACGTTTTATTATCGCTATAAATATTTCCTATTTCGATATTTGCATTTTCATTTTTTCTATCACTTATTTTTGAAGAAAATATTTTCAGTTGTTTTCCATTTATGTTTGTAAATGCAGTTGGAAAAGGCGCTAAGCCACGAATTAAATTATGTATTTTTTTTGCTGGTTGATTCCAATCAATTTTACAAGTTTCTTTAAATAGTTTTGGCGCATGTTTTATTTCATTTAGATTGTTGATGAAATTATTTTGTGTCTGTTCTTGTACATTATTTTGTTCTATTTGTTGCACAGTTTTTAAAACAGCATCTGCTCCTATATGCATTAACTTATCGTGTACATTGCCGGCATTATCATTGTCGTTTATGTTTATTTTTTCTTGAAGAATAATATTACCTGTGTCTATTTCGTGTTGTAAGAAAAATGTGGTAACGCCGGTTTCTTTTTCGCCATTGATAACTGCCCAATTAATTGGTGCTGCTCCGCGATATTGTGGCAAGAGCGATGCATGCAAATTAAATGTGCCATATTCCGGCATTTGCCAAACAATTTCGGGTAACATACGGAAAGCAACTACAACAAATAAGTTGGCATTTAATGCTTTTAATTCTTCAATAAAATCAGGATTTTTTAATTTCTCCGGTTGTAGAACATTTAAGTTTTTTTCAAGTGCATATTTTTTTACTGCTGATTGTTGAAGTTGTTGTCCACGTCCAGCAGGTTTGTCCGGAGTCGTAATAACACCAACAACCTTATAATTTTGTTGAATCAAGATATCCAATGATGGCACAGCAAAATCAGGTGTGCCCATAAACACGATACGTAAATCTCTTTGCATACTACAAAGGTAGTAAGTAATCAGGTAGATTAGAAATTGTTAGCAAAAACTAAAATCGGCTTAGCAAAATTCTTCGTAAGCTGCTATCAAATTTTTGGCAATGGCTTGTGCTGAATTCCCTTCGATATTGCTACGCTCTAAAAAGTGAACCAACTTTCCATCTTTAAAAAGTCCTATACTTGGCGAACTTGGTGGATATGGAAATGTAAATTCTCTTGCTTTGGCAACAGCTTCGCTATCAACACCGGCAAAAACGGTAACTAAATTTTCAGGATGTTTATTGTGTTGAACAGATGCTAAAGCACCGGGACGCGCATTGGCAGCAGCACAACCACATACTGAATTGATAACTAAAAGTGTAGTGCCTTTTTTGTTTAATTCGTCTGTTACTACAGCAGCAGATTTTAAAGCTTTAAATCCGTTATTGGTTAATTCTTGTTCGCAAGGTTTAGTTAGATGTTCCGGATACATATTTCTGATTTTTTTGTTGATTAATTTATTTTATTTATGTTGAATCAAATTTTATGCAATTATATTTTTGATGTCAGATTGTCTTATTTTAAAGAAAACCTAATTCTAATTTTGCGGTTTCGCTCATCATTTCTTGATCCCAAGGTGGGTCGAATGTTACTTCTACTTTGCAACTTTTTACGCCTTCGATGGCTTTTAAATTGGTTTCCACTTCTGCCGGTAAACTTTCGGCAGCCGGACAGTTCGGTGCGGTTAGCGTCATAATTACTTGGATATTGTTGTCTATGTCAACATTCACTTCGTAAATCAAACCTAAGTCGTAAATATTGACAGGAATTTCCGGATCAAAAATCATGTGTAATTGCGTGATGGCCTCGTCTTTTATTTCCATAAATGTTTTTTGCATTGTCGTTTCCATTTCTGTCTTTTTTGATATAAGATTATGCTTGTTGATTATCCCAAATCAGTGCATACGATTTCATTTTTTTTACCATACTCAACAATCCGTTTGCTCGAGTAGGCGATAAGTGCTCTCTCAATCCGATTTTATCAATAAAATATAATTCACTTGTTGCTATTTCGTTTGCCGTATGATTGGATAAAACCTTTACTAACAAACCAACAATTCCTTTAGTGATGATGGCATCGCTGTCGGCATAAAATATTATTTTATCGCCTTGTTGTTCTGCATGCAACCAAACTCTACTTTGGCAACCGTGAATTCTGTTTTCTTCTGTTTTATATTTTTCTTCTAAATGTTCTAATGATTTTCCAAAGTCGATGAGATATTCATATTTCTCGCTCCAATCTTCGAACATGGAAAAACACTCGATTATATCATCTTGTATGTCGTTTATGGTTGGCATTAACTCAACATTTTTTTTGCTTTCAAAATTCCATCTACCAAAATATCAACTTCTTCTTTAGTGTTATACATGGCAAATGTTGCTCGGCAAGTGCCTGGAATTTTATAATAATCCATTACCGGTTGCGCACAATGATGTCCGGTGCGAATGGCAATTCCTTGGTTATCCAAAATAACGCCAACATCATACGGATGCAAACCATCTAACAAGAAAGAAATAACTGAAGATTTATGCTTGGATGTTCCATAAATTTTTAGTCCATCAATTTGCATTAATTTTTCGGTTGCATATTGCAATAATTCTGTTTCGTAAGTTTGAATATTTTTCAAGCCAATTTCCTGCACATATTTTATAGCTGTTCCTAACGCTACACAACCAGCAATATTTGGCGTTCCGGCTTCAAACTTAAATGGTAAATCACTGAAAGTTGTACCGCTAAATGAAACTGTTTTTATCATATCGCCGCCACCTTCATAAGGTGGCATTTCATTTAGTATTTCTTCTTTTCCATATAAAATTCCGGTGCCTGTTGGTCCATAAATTTTATGTCCGGAAAAAACCAAAAAATCAACATCTAATGCTTGCACATCAATTGGAATATGTTGAATAGCTTGTGCGGCATCAACCAAAACTTTTGCGCCTTTTTTGTGTGCAATGTCTATGATTTCTTGAATTGGATTTATCGTTCCCAATGCATTAGAAACGTAAGTAATGCTGACTATTTTTGTTTTATCTGTAATTAATTTCTCGGCATCTTCCAACGAAATACTGCCATCTTGTTGTAAAGGAATAACTTTAATGGTGCATTTTTTTTCTTCGCTAATGATTTGCCAAGGCACGATGTTAGAATGGTGTTCCATTTCTGTCAGCACAATTTCATCGCCTTCGTTTAAAAATTTTCTTCCGAAAGAATAAGCAACTAAGTTGATGGAATTGGTTGTGCCTTTGGTGTAGATAATTTCGTGGTCGTGTTTTGCATTGATAAATTCTTGCACTTGACGGCGAACTTGTTCGTATAAATCAGTGCCAATTTGCGAAAGATAATGTACACCTCGATGAATATTGGCATATTGATGTTCGTAATAATATTTCTCGGCATCAATTACAGCTTGTGGTTTTTGTGTTGATGCGCCATTATCAAAATAAACGAGTTTTTTACCACGAATCGTTTCGTTTAAAATGGGAAAATCAGCACGTATTTTTTGTATATCTAACATTTATTAATTCTATAAATCAATATTCAACAATTCAGCAATTCGTTTTTCCAATTTATTTCTAAGTGGTTCGAAGTTTATTTTATCAACGATTTCTTCTCCGAATGCAAATACTAATAAACCACGTGCTGTTGCTTTGCTGATGCCTCTTGTTTGTAAATAAAATAATTCGCTGTCTTCAATTTGAGATGAAGTTGCGCCGTGTGAACACTTAACATCATCAGCATAAATTTCTAATTGCGGTTTAGTGTAAATATTGGCATCGTTGCTCAATAAAATATTTCGGTTGCTTTGAAATGCATTTGTTTTTTGAGCGATTGCATCAACATTAATTTTTCCATTGAAAACACCTGTTGATGTTCCGGCTAAAATATTTTTGTACAGTTCAAAACTTTCGCAGTTAGGTACGTTGTGATTGATTTGAGTTCTATTATCTACGTGTTCATTGTTTAATAAAAGTACCAAACCGTTCATGTGTGTTTCGGTGCGTTCGCCATTAACATCAATATTTAAAACATTTCTTGTTATAGCACCGGAAAACGAACAAGTAACGACATTGCAAATAGATTTTTCTGCTTGTTGAATAAACATATTATCTGTAATGTTGTAGCTGTTTCCGCCATCTTGAATTTTATACCATTCTATATTAGCTGAAGCATCAATGTTTACTTCAGTTACGATGTTGTTGTATGCTGATTGTTGATTGTAGTTGATAAAATATTCTGCAAATTTTGCTTGTGTATTTTTACCGATTTTGATCTTATTTTTTAGATTGAAGATTGAAGATGAATTGGTATGTAAATAAAAAATCTCCACTAAATCTTCTACGATAACATTATCTCCAATTTCTAAGAAAACGCCATCTGTTGTTAAAGCATTATTTAATTCTAAAAGAAAATCTTTACTGTTGCTTTCAACAGAATTTTTATTATTCCAAAAATTTATTTTAGGATGATTTAAAAAAGTAGATAAATCATTTTGGAAAATGCCATCAACAAAAACTAATTTATTTGATGAAACAGAATTGTTTTCTATAAATGTTTGAATTTGGTCGTGGTTGAAAGTTGCTTGTTTTGTACTTAAATTATTGACATCAAAACCTTGTTGCAAAATCTTATTGTAGTATGTGTATTTCCATTCTTCATTTTTCATGGAAGGTACACCAATTTCTAAAGCACGTTGCAACGAGTTTTGTTGATGTGCATCAGAAAGCGTAATATTTTTTAGTGTTTCTATCATGATGAGAAATTACAATGTTGCGTGTTCAAATTGTTCGTAGCCTTTTTCTTCGAGTTCGAGTGCCAAGTTTTTGTCGCCTGATTTTACAATCTTACCATCAAACATTACATGCACAAAATCCGGAATGATATAATCCAACAAGCGTTGGTAATGTGTAATAACGATAAATGCATTGTCTTTACTTCGCAATTTGTTTACACCATTTGCAACAATACGCAAGGCATCAATGTCTAACCCCGAATCGGTTTCGTCTAAGATGGCTAATTTCGGTTGCAGCATTGCCATTTGAAAAATCTCATTTCGCTTTTTCTCGCCACCAGAAAATCCTTGATTGACAGCACGCGAAATAAAATCTTTTTTCATTTCTACGAGGTCCATTTTTTCGCGCATCATTTTTAAGAAATCGCTTGCCGGCATTGGCTCTTCGCCTTTGGCTTTGCGTTGTTCGTTTACGGCAGCTTTCAAGAAATTGGCATTGCTTACGCCGGGAATTTCTATTGGATATTGAAACGCCAAAAACAAACCGCGTTGTGCGCGTTCGTGTGCTTCTAACTCCAAAATATTTTCGCCGTTAAACAATACTTCGCCTGAAGTAATTTCGTAACCATCTTTTCCGGCTAATACATTTCCCAAAGTAGATTTTCCTGTTCCATTTGGTCCCATAATGGCATGTACTTCTCCAGCATTTATTTTTAATGAGAAATCCTTTAGGATTTGTTTGTTATCTATAGAGACGTTTAAGTTTTTTATTTCTAACATTTTTATTATTTGATAATTTATAAATTTAATTTA
>JAGQYE010000071.1 GCA_020436225.1 Bacteroidota bacterium
GCAATTTATTCATCAACAATTTCCATTTATTACTTCATTAAATTACATCATCAACACCAAGAAAAACGACACGATTTACGACCAAGAAGTGATTACTTATTTCGGACAAAGTTACATCACTGAACAGTTAGAAAATATTCGTTATAAAATAAGCACAAAATCTTTTTTCCAAACCAATAGTTTGCAAGCTAAACATTTATACGACATCGTAAAGCAATTTGGAAATTTTTCCAAAGATGATATAGTATATGATTTGTATTGCGGCACCGGAAGCATCGCATTATATATTGCTGAAAAATGCAAAATGGTTATTGGCATTGAACATATTGAAGATGCTATTAAAGACGCAAAAGAAAATGCAACACTCAACAATATAAAAAATGTGCATTTTCAAGTTGGTACTTGCGAAACTATTTTAAGTGAAGAATTTATCGCTCAATTTCCTTTGCCGGATATTGTTGTTGTTGATCCACCTCGAGCAGGCTTACACGAAAAAGTAATTGATGTACTTTTACAAATTCAACCTAAAAAAATTGTGTATGTCAGTTGCAATCCGGCAACGCAAGCGCGCGATGTGTTATTGTTTTCGGAGAAATATGCTGTTGTAAAAAGTCAAGCTGTTGATATGTTTCCGCATACTTTTCACATCGAAAATATCGTATTATTAGAACGTCTTATTTAATGCATCAAAGCTTTTAATTTCTCTAACATTTCAACATTGTTTTCTTGTGAATAAGCGCTTTTAATATCGCGTTTCTCGCCATTGGTTAAGTGCCAACTCATCGAAGCTTTTTTGCGTTTATTACTTTGGTCGTAATTGAAATTCAAAACATCAATGCTGGTTTTACTTGCATTTTCTAAATACGAAATACTAATGTCTGCATTATAATTTTGCAAGAGTAAAAAGTTATTAAAAATTGTACCTATAGGCGACAAAAATTCACTGATATAAGTCGGCTTTTTGGTAGTTTCAAATTGATGCAATTTATTGTCCACGCGAAGCGAAATAAAAATTACGCCGCTTGTATTTTGTTCAATCCAATCTTTAAACACGCTGTAAAACCTTGTAGAAACAGCCAATCCGGTGTTTTCCCGAATGCCGGCATCCATGGCTTTTATTTCAGGAATGGTCGGCAAATAAACTGCCGGCATGATATATGGATAAGTCGCATTCGTTCGTAAAGCATCAATAAAATTAATATTTTCCGCTCCTTTCGATTTGAAGAAACGCATATATTCTACAGCATCTGTCGATAAATTATCTACGAAACCATTGGAATTTTTCATGTATGGTTTTATTAGATATGCGATAGGTTGAGCAGCAAAAAATAAAAAACGCTGATCGTTGATGATAGTTGAGCCAAGCACCATCATTGGAATGCTTGCATTGGCTTCCGGAATTTTATAATCTGTCAATAATTTAGACATTCTATATTTTGTATTTTCATTCAACTTCAAATCAAACATATAAGCTCTATCTTTTTTATACGTAAAGCCTTTGTATTTATAATTCTGCCAAGGATAAAAGATATCATTAGTAGCAATTGAAGTTGCCATGCCATTCAAAATATCTAAGCCAATATCATTTAAAAAAGAAGTATCTAAATAATTAAAAGATGGGTTTTGTGTGTGTCGATAATAGAGTTCACGAAAATAGGCAGCACCCAACATACCACCTGAAGCGCCTGTCATCAAAACTGTATGGTCGAACATTTTTTTGCCGGTTGCTTCTTCCAATTTTTGCAACAAATAAAAAGACCAATACGATGCTTTTAATCCGCCGCCTGCGGTGTTGATGAAGATTAATTTAGGTTTTTCTTCGCCATATTTTAGCAACATTTTTTGCTTCCATTTTTCCAATATTAATTTAGTTCCGGCAATATCTTCATCTATTAATTGTTTATTCACTGAGTTGTTCACGACCTCATTGTTGTATGTCAATTTTTTTGATGTATAATCTAATCCATATAATTTATGTTTATAAACGATTAAGTCGAACTGGGTTAAGCTATTTAATAAAAAGAAAAAACAAATTAGGATAACTGTTCTCCATGTTCTAAACCAATACGACAGAAAAGAAAACAAAACGACAAATACTGAAAAAATTAAGAAGATGGCAGAACTTGCAGGCATACGAAAGGTAGGATGTTCCATTAATCTTCCTAGAAACAACAAACTACAAATTGCTAATATTTGAAAAATAATGGCATTTCTGTGGTGATGAAATAAAATTTCATCTACTAATTTTTTATCGTAAAAATCGGCATTTCTGATGTAACTTATTTTAAACGGGAAATTTAAAAAAGTATCGACACGCCATTGATTAACGGCTTTCTTTGTTGTTGTAGATTTGTTTAATAAGATTTTTTTTCCGAGCATTGTTTGTCTTGCCTTATCGCCAATCTTCCTAAATACTCTTTCTACATCTTGATCAAAAAAATTAAAAAATAAAATAGAAAAAAGAATCATCAACACATTTCCCAGAATCAATGCAACCACATGCGACACGATTTGTCCGGCTGTAAATAAACTTTCGGTATGTTGGAATCGCACCAAACAAACTATGTAAACAACACTAAATGCAATTGGAATTATAAAATTATTTATACAAAATTGAACAAATGGATGCGTAAACGATGCCAAGAATTGGAAACGATAGCCATTTAAAATATAGAACGACATATTCCAAGCCATAATAAAACCGCCCATAGAGAAACCAACAATTAGGAAACTCCAAAAATCTACTTTACCTAAATATTCCGGATCTAAGAACAACAAAGGAACGCCATAACTACTACCAAATTGATTTAATACAGATAAGAAAAGTACAATCCAAAACAACAACACAAACAAATGTTTGTTGATATGCAAAACCAACAACTGAATAGGAAAGCTATAGTAAAAGTTTTTAATATAGTGTTGCAGTTTACGTTTCACTAAACCAAGTTAGTCAGAAAAATTTAGTTTGAGAAATGGAAATACGCAATCGTGTGCATTATTGAATTTCATAGGCTCCGGCATCCGGCGGATTGTTGCGCACAAAACCATCAATATCTATTGAAGGAGAAGGCGCAATGCCTAAATTTCCTGCAGGTGAAGTAGTTTTAAGATGATAATCACTCTTAAAAATATCTTTGAATTGTGGGTCGGTAAAATTACAAGCATTAAAAATTGGAGAACTTGGCTCATTTGTTTTCACTACTGAATTCGTCAAATATACAAATGGCAAATGCGGATTATTTGTTGCACCTTGCGCTACCACTTCGTTTTCTAATGTTCCATACAAGATGCAGTTTTGAAAAACGGCTCTTGTCGTATCAGCTAATATTGCAGGCTCAACAGCATCAAAGAAATTATTGACATAAAAAACCGGATCTTTTGCATGCGAAATATAAGCAGAACCATGCGAAGAAAATGTACAGTTTAAAAATTCGTAATCGCCACCGCAATACAAGCCAACAACATTTTTTCCGCAATCATAAACAAGCGTATTCGTTGCATAAATTCTTCCATAAAATCCAAACAAACCATAAAAAGCATGGTTATAAATTTTTGAATTTTGAATGGTTACAATTGGGGCATTTCCTAAATTCATATTTTGCAACAAAGTTAAATTCTGTGCTGCATCATCCGTAGATTTTATATTTCCGACATTTATGCCATACAAAGAATTGCGCATTTCCAAGAATTTTAAATTACCTGTACTGCCACGCAAAAAGAAAAGTCCGGCATATTGTCCCGGAAAATCATCATACGGTCTGTCGGCAACATCTTTATCTAAACGCACACCTCTAAACGTTACCATATTCGAGGTGTCAGTTCCTTCCACATTTAAGTTGCCTTCTACTATCATCGCAGCACCGCCACCAAAATACACATTGCAACCTGCATTAATCGTAAGCGAAACACCTGGTTTTATTTGCAAATAATCTAAAATAACATAAGGCAAATCATCATTCCAAACGGTATTAGTTTCTAAAGAATCAGCATTAAAAAAATGCGCATTTTGACCATACGCATTAAGCTGTACTTGTTGCACATTTCCGTTGGTTGTAAATTGAATGGAATCTTCGACAATAAAAGGCAAGTTTGCTACATTTGGGTCAATCGTAACTTCAACAAAAACGTAAATGCTATCTTTTGCCGGAATTTGAATATCATGAAAAGTAGTTCCGGCATCGCCGTTTACATTGATTCTATATGGCGAATTATTTCCACCTGCTAATGCAATTGAAGAAATAACAATCGACTCTTTATGCGTATTTCTTATCGTGAAAAATTTGGTAGTTGAACCTAAAGTGGTAAACAATGTATCAAAGGTTAATGTATCTGTAGAAAAGGCTACTGCATCAGATGTATTGATTCTATCCTTTTTACAAGAAGAAAATAAAAAACAAAATAAAATTCCCAGCATAAAAAAGACGGAAAATATTTTGTTTTTGTGAGTAGATAAGCGATGCATAGGAAAACAAAAATAAACTAATTATTCTAATGTTTTATATTGCTGCATAAGCAAGCGTAACAATACTTACTTTACATCTATTATTCGACAATAACGTTTCGGCACAAGCCTCTAATGTTGCACCGGTTGTCAGCACATCATCCACCAACAAAATATGTTTATCTTCCAACGCATTTGGATGTTTGATATTAAAAACTTGCTCCACATTTTCCCATCGTTCAATTCTTGATTTATTGGTTTGTGTTGATGTAAATGCTGTGCGAACTAAATTATTAATTGACTGTTGAAGATTCAAAACTTCATTAATACCTTCTGTAATTAATTCACTTTGATTGTATCCACGCAAATGTTGCTTGTTTTTATGTAATGGAACCGGCATAATTACATTAACGTCACTCAAGTATGGATTATTTTGCAAACGTTTCCCGATTAATTTTCCCATAAAAATTGCCAACTCTTTTCGCTCGTTATATTTTATATTATGTAAGATATTTTGCACTTTTTCACCTTTAGAAAAGTAAAGTAACGAAGTAGCAAAATGCAACGGCACACGACCATAAAAAATGCGCTCCACCGGATTATCTTTCATCGTTTCAAAATTGGTAAATGGTAATTCCAATCGGCAATGCAAGCACAAATGTTGTTCGCCTTTTGCCAATGGAACATCACATCCACCACAAAGTCGCGGATAAAATAAGCGCATAAAATCGCTTGGATATTCCAATATTTTTGCAAACATTTTTTTATTTAAAACAACTTTTTATAAAATTCTGCAACCGTTTTTATCAAGCATAATTCGGCTTCGCTGTTGCTCACTTTTTGATTGTATTTAGAGATAAATATTTTTTCGTAACCCAACTTTCCGGCTTCTGCAATGCGTTGTTCTACTTTATCCACTGCACGAATCTCGCCACTCAAACCTACTTCTCCACTAAACGAAAATTTGTTGTTGATAGCCACATCTTCATACGAAGAAAGCAACGCCGCAACAACTGCCAAGTCCACCGCCGGATCTTCCACGCGCAAACCGCCGGCAATATTTAAAAAAACATCTTTAGTACCAAATCGAAATCCACAACGCTTATCCAAAACAGCCAACAACATTCCCAATCGGCGTAAATCATAGCCGGTTGCACTGCGTTGTGGTGTGCCATAAACCGCAGGCGATACTAAGGCTTGCACTTCCACCAACAACGCACGCATACCTTCCATAGTTATAGCAATTGCCACGCCACTCACCTGCTCATCGCGTTGTGTAATTAATAGTTCGGAAGGATTGGTAACTGCACGCATACCATCACTGCGCATTTCGTAAATGCCCAATTCTGCGGTAGAGCCAAACCTGTTTTTTTGCGTGCGCAAAATTCGATAATTGTAATTTCTATCACCTTCAAATTGCAACACTGTATCTACAATATGTTCCAAAATTTTGGGTCCGGCAATCGTGCCTTCTTTGGTTATATGACCAACAATAAAAACAGGCAAATGCTGACGTTTGGCATATTGCTGAATAAGATGTGTGGTTTCCCGAATTTGTGAAACGCTGCCCGCCGCCGATTCTATCATCGAAGTTTCTAAAGTTTGAATAGAATCGATAATTAATAATTGCGGTTGCACTTGTTCTATTTGTTGAACGATAGCTTCTACAGAAGTTTCAGTATAAACAAAAACGTCGTTATTCACTTGCTTAATTCGTTCGGCGCGCATTTTTATTTGTTGCTCACTTTCTTCGCCCGAAACATATAGTGTTTTCAAGCCTTTTGTTTGCAATACTACTTGCAACAATAACGTCGATTTTCCGATGCCTGGCTCACCGCCCATTAATATTAAAGAACCCGGCACAATGCCACCACCTAAAACTCTATTTAATTCAGCATCAGATGTTTTAATTCGTTGCCTATTTTCAGCTGAAATTTCATCTATTAATTGTGGCTTCGATTTAGAATTGCTTGTAACAGATGTTGCTTTTGGTTTTGTATCTACAATTTCTTCAACAAAACTATTCCAAGCACCACAATTATTGCATTTGCCCATCCACTTTGGTGAATTCGTGCCACAATTTTGACAAATATAAACGCTTTTAGTTTTAGACATTTGTGTAAAGATAGTATCTTATTTATTCAATACAAAAATGGAAATTTACAAGAATTATAGAGTCATGAAAAAATATATTTTCCCATTATTTGCGCTTTTTTTATTTACAAATTGTGTAACTCAAAAAGAATACGACAAAACGTTGAATGATTATTTTAATGAAGTTTTGAAGAATAAGAATTTAAGTCAAACTTTAGATTCTTTAAAACAAGATCGTTTAACTAAAAATGAAAATCTTTCTGCTCGCCTTTCAAAGTTGCAAATTGACTCTACAAATTTAGCTGATTTAGTTGCATCGATGCAAAATGATTTAGATGAACAAATTGCGATGTATAAAAAAGCGCAAGAAGAATATCAAAATAAATTAAAAATTGCAGGCGACAAAAACCAACAAACCAATGCGGATTTAATTCAGATGCAATTAGATTTGGAAAAACAAAAATTGGCACTTCAACAAAAAGAAAAAGAAATTAAACAAGCTACAGAAGAGTTAAAAAATAGAGAAGCAAAAATTGCCGAATTAAAAAAATTATTAGAAGATCAAAAAAACAAATCCAATGCATTGCGTGATGCCATAAAAAATGCACTAACCAATTTTTCAGCCGGCGATTTAGATGTTTACACGAAAGATGGAAAAGTATATGTTTCTATGTCTGACAAATTGATGTTTAAATCCGGTTCTACAGCTGTAGAAAGTAAAGGCGTGGAAGCATTGGGTATTTTAGCATCTGTTATCAAAAAAAATCCGGATATTATTGTAAATATCGAAGGTCATACCGACAATATTCCATATTTATCCAGCAGTGGATTTATAAAAGATAATTGGCAACTTAGTTTAATGCGCGCCAATAGTGTGTTGCATGTCTTGACAGAAAAGTATCAAGTTAGCTCCTACCAAGTGATTGCATCCGGTCGAGGTGAATTTGCTCCAAAAGCCAGCAATAGCACGCCAGAAGGTAGAGCTTCTAACCGACGAACAGAAATCATCTTAGCACCAAAAGTGGACAAATTGCTCAACTTAATTGGTGATTAATATCTTCACTAAACTTAATATTTTCTTGAAGTTTAATCTTGTATTTTTGTTCTTCTAAATGGCAAAAATTACAGACAACAACGAGCAAAAAGAAATGGGTTTTTTCGACCATATCGAATCGCTGCGTTGGCATATTATGCGCGCCGCAATTGCAGTTGTAGTTTGTGCGTTTATTGCTTTTCTTCAAAAGAAATTCTTGTTTGATTATTTAATTTTCGGTCCATCACGTCCGGATTTCCCGACCAATAGATTATTTTGTTGGTTAGAAGCCCATTACAGTTTCATCAGTGGTTTATGTATTCAAGATGCCCATTATACATTTATCAATACGGATATTATGGGTCAGTTTATGTTGCATATTCAAATGGCTATGTATGTTGGTGGAATTATTGCATTTCCTTATGTTTTGTGGGAACTTTGGCGATTTGTAAAACCGGCTTTACACGAACGTGAAATTAGAAACACACAAGGAATTGTCTTCATCACAACATTATTATTTACCATTGGATGTTTGTTTGGATATTTTATTATTGCGCCATTTTCTTTAAATTTTTTAATACAATATCAAGCAACTGCTATCGTGCAAAATATGATAGATATTAATAGTTACATCGGCTTACTAATTACGATGACTATTCCTGTCGGTATTTTATTTGAGCTACCTATGCTGGTTTATTTGTTGGCTAAACTTGGAATTCTTTCGCCTCAAACAATGAAAAGTGGTCGAAAAATTGCCTATGTCGGCATATTAATAATTGTGGCTATTATTACACCTCAAGGCGACTTAACGAGTTTACTTTTAATTTCAACTCCGATTTTTGTACTTTATGAACTCAGTATCGGAATCTGCGTCAAAGTATATAAACGACAAGTAGAAGAAGAATTCTAATTTTTTCCAAGTGTAATATATTTCGCTGTAATACCTTTTACTATTAAGGCTTGAGCTAATATATATGTAGCCATAATCGCTATGCGTTGCCATTCCATTTTTTGAATAAAGATTTCTGACGCCAAGATAGTATCTGAAGCTATAAACAATAAAGAGCCACAAAAAACAAAATAAAAAGATTTATTCGGAATAAAACCTTTTCTGTTTAATGCAGCAACACTCATCGCTACGATACATAATCCATAAATTACAATCGGTATTTTTAATGCTCCGAGATGTGGAAATAAATAACTAATAAATGCTAAAAGATATAAAACAAAAGGCACAAATAAATATGGTTTCTGTACCATAATACCTGCTTTTAATGCCGGTTTATGTTCATTTATAAAATAAAAAATATACAAAATATGCGTTATCAAAAATGAAATTAATCCGGATAAAAATAAAATGAGTCGCATCGTTTCGCTATAATGTACTCTTGGAAACATCAAGAAAATATCGCCCAACCAAGAAAAAAATAAAGCAAAATAAATAACAATATCTGCTTTGTTTTTTGTTGGTACAATCCACATTAAACAAGGCATCAACAAAACTTTAGTTACATAATTAAGTGCACTATATCCGGTGGCAATAGATATAATATTTAATATGCCAATTATTGCATAAATAACAAACTTCCACATAAATTAAAAATACTTAAAATTCTCCATACTTATATCGCATTACTCAAGACTATCTGCTATTTTTACAACATGAATGTATTGATTATAGGTGGTGGCAATATGGGCAGAAGTTTTGCCGAAAGTTTCTTAAATGCCAAAGTTTTAACGCATAAGCAATTGACGGTAATTGAAAAAGATCCGGCTCAAATCCAAGAATTAAACAGAATGAAACTTGGTCAAGTGTATAACGATTACGGCGATTTTATCTCTGAAAAAGATTTAATTATTCTCGCCGTCAAACCGCAAGATGCGTATTCCGTTTATCCGAAACTGCAACCTTATATTCAAGAAAAGCATATCATCCTAACCATAATGGCAGGAATTTCTATTCAAGAAGTAGAACAAAAATTAAACACCAACAAAGTTATTCGTTGTATGCCGAATTTGCCTTGTAAAATTGGCATTGGCGTTACCGGCTTTATGGTTTCGGAAACGATAGCTCAACGCGATATTGATTTTGTGCGCAAACTTTTAGAAACAACCGGCGCATCTATTCAATTATATGAAGAAGATAAATTAAATGCCATTACTGCAATTTCAGGTTCAGGTCCGGCGTATATTTTTTATTTTATGGATGCCATGATTCAGCAAACGATGGAATTTGGATTTACATTAACTGAAGCTTCTAAAATAGTTGAACAAACATTTTTAGGAACAGTAGAATTGTATAAGGTCAATGATTTGTCTTGTAAAGAATGGATAAACAAAGTAGCATCTAAAGGTGGCACAACCGAAGCGGCAATTTCAACATTCAATCAATTTAATATAGCAGAACATATCCAAAAAGGAATGGAAGCTGCCATACAACGCAGCAGAGAATTGAGTAAAAATTAAAGCTATTTCTCATTCATTTTCTATACATAAAGTTTAATTATGCTGTAATTAAAATTTATATTTGTTCAACACAATTCATTTATGGAAAGATTTACCGGCATTTTAGGCATCATCTTAATTTTAGCAATCGCCTTTTTATTCTCCAACAACAAGAAAAAAATAAATTATAGATTAGTTTTTAGTGGCTTAGCCTTACAATTATTTTTGGCTATTATCATTTTAAAAATTCCGGCTGTAAAAACTTTTTTCCAAACTATTGGAAAAGGTATGCACGCCATTGAGCAATACGCAAAAGAAGGTGCTGCTTTCGTGTATGGCGGCATTATGACCGATATGCATTCGCCTAAAGGTGCCATCGATGCTTTGCCGTATGGTGCGCCCGGAACATTTGTTTTTGCCTTTAGTATTCCGGCAACAATTATTTTGGTTTGTGTATTGGTAGCCATTCTTTATCATTTCGGCATCATGCAACGCATCGTTTCATTTATTGCCAAAATCATGAACTTTATTATGCGTGTTTCCGGTGCAGAAGCATTGAGTAATGTTGCCAGTGCATTCGTCGGACAAGTGGAAGCACAAGTTATGATTCGTCCATATTTAGCCGGCATGACCAACAGCGAATTGTTGGCTTCTATGGCGGGCAGTATGGCTTGTATTGCCGGAGGAATTTTGATTGTATATGTGAGTATGGGCGTTCCAGCGGAATATCTAATTGCTGCCAGTTTGATGGCTGCGCCTGGTGCGTTGGTGATTTCTAAAATTGTTTTTCCTGAAACGGAAGAATCGCAAACAAAAGGAACGGTGTCTGTTGAGGTTAAAAGTCAATATACGAATGTGATTGATGCAATTTCTCATGGCGCGAGTGATGGAATGAAAATTTCTATTAACGTGATTGCCATGTTGATAGGTTTTATTGCGTTGATGGCACTTATCAATGCGTTGTTAGGAATGATACATCCTAATTTAGGATTGAATACTATTTTTGGATATATCTTTTATCCGTTGGCTTGGGCAATGGGCGTTCCGAGCCATGAAGTGATGCAAGTTGCCACGATGATGGGACAAAAATTAACTATTAATGAGTTTGTGGCTTATACAAGTTTAATAGATGTAAAAGCCAGCTTATCGCCGAAAGCCTTAGCTATTGCCAGTTTTGCGTTATGTGGATTTGCCAACTTTAGTTCTGTTGGTATTCAAATTGGTGGCATTGGCGAGTTGGCACCAAGCAGAAGAGCCGACTTAGCAAAATTAGGTTTAAAAGCTTTATTGTGTGGTACATTAGCTTCCTATCTTTCAGCAACTATTGCAGGCATGTTGTTGTAATTAAAAATCAACCGCTTTCCACTTCAACTTACTTGGATATAAAATAATAGACTTATTCCTATTGTAATTTTTAAAAATTACATCGTAGTTGTAGTTATGTACGATTACTTTATAAGACGATGTTTCATAATCTTGAGCACCTACTCCTTGATTCCAAAACCAGCTTCCATAATTGGAAAATTCCACGCATAAAGTAGAATCATTCTTTTTCGATACTTTCATTCCATCATCAAAAGATGTTTGATTAAAATACATTACATCGTAAATATTGCCTGCAAATGGTTTCTTTAATCTGTATTTTAAAGCATCTTTAAAAGCCGATTCACGTCCATACATTCTCATCATCCAAATTCCTTTATAATTATCCGGCACACCTAATAAATAAACATTTTCGAAAGTATTTGCTTTAAAATTATTTAGATACGAATAATAAATCTGAGTTGAACGATGCCAATAATGGGAAATTTTAATCGTGAAAAATAGATTAAATAAAACAAACAAAATGGCTAAGCTGTTACGTATAATTGGTCTAAAATCTGCAAGAATAATTGCAAGCAATAAGAAAATAAAAATGGAAGATAAATAGCCAAGTCTATCGTTTTCTACATTCAATAATATAGTAAAATACAATTGAATTACCGGAATTAAAGAGATTATATATAAGGCAATT
This sequence comes from Bacteroidota bacterium, assembly GCA_020436225.1. Classification (GTDB taxonomy): domain Bacteria; phylum Bacteroidota; class Bacteroidia; order Chitinophagales; family JADIYW01; genus JADJSS01. The sequence goes on from JAGQYE010000071.1 coordinate 12,028, forward strand.
ACCAATGTAATCAACCCATTTTTTGTTGAACCTTTTATAAATTTTCGAATGCAAACAAAAAGTAATGACAGCAACAATAATGTCAGCATAATAGTAACCATCGGTTTCTCAACTATAGAAAAGAAAACAGATTTATATTCGTAATTCCAACATCGAACTAAAAAAACGTATTTAAAAAAATATTCAAAAAATTTACTTATTGTTCTTAAAGAAAATATTCCTTCATACGATTGCGCACCATAATGCATAATCCATTTTCCATATATAATCTTACTTGCCAAAAAATAGAAGCCAATTAGTAAATGTTGCGGAAGGAAATAAGCAAAAAATTGTCTTTTTAAATGTTGAGTAGATTTTGAATATATAGCAAAGAAAACAGCAATCAACAATATGAAATATGGCATGACAACAACCTGTTCTAAAGAAAGCAAACCAATAAACAATAGAAAAAAACAAAGTAAAGGATTTATCCAATTTGCTTGCTTAAAGTCTTTTAGATATAAATAGATAGCCAACAACAAGCATATTGATATAAAATTATATTGGATACAAACGCGCCAAACCACGACTTCGCTCTGAAATGGAGAAACTAAAAATAAACATGCAGATATAAGTGAAATATATTTAGCTTGGTGGTATGAAATATTTTCTAATAATTTTAAAACTACAATAAAAACTAAATAAGCAGTAAGTGCATGAAAAAATGAATACAAAAAATACCATATCAAAGTATCTGAACCAACTTGCTTGTATAAAAAATAGGAAAATGCGTGTTGTAAGTATCTAAAATTTTTTCCATGCGCACATTGATAATAATTCCAAAAACCACAACGATCATAATTGGTTTCAAATCCAATAAAATCTGTAACAAATCCGCTAAATCTGCTTTCAAAATAAAGCAATAACGTTACTATATAAAATAGAAAAAAATAAACTATTTTCTTGTTGAACATCTACATACAAACATAAACATTTTAGACATAATCGTACATTTGTAATAACAGATATGAACGAGACCTTACAACATATCATCAGAAATTTGCCAAAAAATCCCGGCGTTTATCGCTATTATGATAAAGACGGAAAATTGTTATATATCGGCAAAGCCAAAAATCTTAAAAACAGAGTTTCGTCTTATTTCGTCAATAAAGATCATTCGTATCGCATACAACTTATGGTGCGAAAAATTCACAACATTGAATATTCCATTGTTCCAACAGAAAAAGATGCATTGCTTTTAGAAAATGCACTCATCAAAGAGTTGCAACCTAAATACAATATCAGCTTAAAAGACGACAAAACTTATCCTTATATCAAAATTTTGAATGAACCTTTTCCGCGCATCATCTTCACGCGAAAATATGAAAATGATGGTGCTGAATATTTTGGTCCATATACTTCTGTGCAACGCGTGCGCACTATTTTGGAATTGGTCAAAAAAATGTATCCGATTCGAAGTTGTTCGCTCAATCTTACAGAAAAAAATATCCAACAAAAGAAATTTAAAGTTTGTTTAGAATATCATATCGGCAATTGTTTGGCACCTTGCGTTGGTTTTCAATCAAAAGAAGATTACGACAAAAATATCGACCAAATTAGAAGAATTGTAAAAGGAAGATTGCAAGAATTGCGTAGCATCTTAAAACAACAAATGCAAGAGTATGCCGAGCAATTGGAATTTGAAAAAGCTGAAGAAACAAAACTCAAACTTCAATCTTTAAAAACTTACATTGCTGATTCAACTATTGTAAATCCGGGTTTGGGCAACTTCCATGTGTTTGGTTATACCGAAGAAGAAAAAAAAGCTTTTATAAATTATATGTATGTATATGAAGGTACGATAGTAAAAACAAAAGCGATTACGGTGCAACGGCATTTGGATGAAAGTAAAGAAGAATTATTGCTATTTGCTATCAACCAAACCATACAAGAAGATAATTTAGAAGAAATATTATTGCCTTTTAATTTAGATGTTGAAATTGATTATACTATTACAATACCAAAAATCGGCGACAAAAAACAAATTGTAGAATTAGCTCAGCGCAATGCAATGTTTCAAAAACAGAAAGGCAAAGAGAAAACGAAAGTGGATAATACAACACGTACACTTATGCAGATGAAAGAAGATTTGCGATTATCTGAATTACCACGACATATTGAATGTTTTGATAATTCTAATTTTCAAGGAACGAATGCGGTTGCTGCTTGTGTTGTTTTTAAAGATGCAAAACCCAGCAAAAAAGATTACCGACATTTTAATGTAAAAACGGTTGTTGGAGCCAACGATTTTGATACGATGAAAGAAATTGTTTACCGCCGTTATCATCGCATGATTCTGGAAAATGAAACGCTACCGCAATTCATTGTTATTGACGGTGGCAAAGGACAGCTCAGTGCTGCAATGGAAAGCATTTACAATCTAAAATTAGAACATCAAGTGCAAGTAGTTTCTATAGCTAAGCGTTTAGAAGAGATTTATTATCCAAATGATCCGATTCCTTTGCATCTCAATCGAAAATCAGAAACCTTAAAAGTATTACAACATATTAGAAACGAAGCACATCGTTTTGGCATTACTTTTCATAGAAAAAAAAGAGCTAATAACACATTTAAAACCGAACTAAACGTCATTAAAGGCATTGGAGAAAAAATAGCTCAACAACTATTACAAAATTTTGGTTCTGTTGAAACCATTCGACATACTTCATTGCAAGAATTAGAGAATGCTATCGGGAAATCAAAAGCTCAATTAGTGTTTCAATATTTCCAAATAAAAAACGGATAGCTAATGCTATCCGTTTTTATATCTAACATTCAATTGATTAATATTCCCAAAGGTCATGTTCAAAATTGAATAGATTTTGTTTTTGTGCTTCAGATTCATACAAGATATCAATACCGGATTTGTAATCTTGGATACGGAAATCTTGAACGTTATCTACTTTATAGATGTAGCTACCAAACAAACGTAATGCAAACACTTGATCCCAATTTAAACGAACACCATTCGGAAATGGGTTGAATGCAACTGTATTAACCAATGTTTGTCTTAAGCTTGGGAAATATACCCAAAACACAGGAACAGATGCTCTGAAATCACCGGTTGTTGGATCGTAGTTATCAAACAAAGGACAAATACCCATAATTCGTACTTCCATAGTAGAAGTTTGTTTATTGAAAAACCAAACTTCCTTTAAACGAAGTTTATTAACGTTATTCCAACTAACTTCTTTAGTAATTACTTGCAAAGATTGTAAGCCTGTACCCGGGTCAGTTACCCAAATAGAATCCACGCCTCCACCTGCAACACTCATTGCTTCTTTTGGATCAATTGGTGTTGTAAAATCGTCATCCATTCCGGCATAGACTTGAGCATTTCCACTTTCAACAGCATCAGTTAAAATCTTGATGAATGGATGTTGTGGCCATTTAAAATGCAAATTTAATTTCTCTCTTAAATCTATCACTCTCCAAACTGTTTTCCACCAAAAAACATCCGCTTCTCTAATCGGCTCATAACTCATGGCAACTCTTTTACCTGTGATTTCTTGCATCCAAGGTAATTTCATCACCTCTGTTTTTACTGAACCAGTAGAAGAGGATGAAGTTGAAGTTGTGCCTACAGTAGATGATGCCGGCATAGGATTATTCAAAGAATCCAAGGTTGTAGTTGTTGGAGTTGGAGTAGTTACAGACGGAGCAGCTTCAACAGTAGAAGTTGGAGTAACAACCGGTGCAGTACCGTAGATTGTACTATCTTGCGCAAACGATACTGACAAAGTTGCAACAAGAACAACTAATACACCCAATTTTAACTTATTAATTTGCATTTTCATATTAAACGAACTTATTAATCAATTTTGAACGCTATACCCGGAATCTTACGAGTTAAACCATCCGGACCACGAACTTTAATTTCTTCTATATAATATATATCGCCGGGTTTAGCCTTAGATATAAATTGTTTTTGTTGTGCACTAAAATATGGTCCTGTCGTTGCAGCAATACCTGGGTCTTGCAATTTTGGTTGATAGAACATATTAAAACTCAATACTTCAAACTTAGCATCAAAGTCAAAATTATCTAATTTAGCAATTACACCTTGTTGTGCTTTCCAAACACCAGAATTAACACGACCACCTGGCATATTAGCACATTCTGCTTGCGGATTTGGAATCATTTTTACACGGAAAGGAAATTTGCCATAGCTTTTTCCATTTGCTGATACGTTAACGTTGTTTTGAGTAGTTTGTTGTGTAACACGAACTGTATATTTTCCGGCGCTTCCTGAAATTGAGCCTTGATCGATGCTAACTTGTAATTTGCTATTAGCAACGCCTGCCGCTGAAATTTGAACCGGATTATCTACACCTATATAAAATACATTCATTTTTGTTGGAGAAACGGTTGCAAACGGAGCTGCCACAGTATATTTAAATGGAGGTAAAGGATATGAAGTTAATTGATTAGTTTTAGGATTCTTCAATGTAATACTTCCTTTTAACTCATATTCACCAACTCCGGGAGAAGATTTATAATGCGCAATGCCTTTTGTATCCGGTTTTAATGAAGAACCATTAACGTTAACAGAAATGTTATCATTTTTAGAACTTGTAGCTGCTAAGAATACATTTGCTTCAAATGATTCTCCTTGCAAAATATACGCCGATGGAGAAGTAATTTGAGCTGAAAATGCATCGAAGACGATTTCTTCAGGTTTTAATTCTTCAGAAGTTCCAATTTCAGAAAAAAGGTAAGCTACCAAAGTACCTTCTGTAGCTTTGATATCAGATAATTCTTTTGTCAACATTGTATAAGAAGCAATTGCCGGCATTTGGAAAAAATTATCTCTAGCCCAATCTCCTCCTTTTTTCTGAGGATTCGTGTTCAAAGGAATTTTCTGCATCACCACTTCTATTTGAGCCGGATCGATTAACTTTTTTACGTTCGTTAAAAATTCATCGATTTTCTTTTTCAACTCATAACCTTTCTTATTTTCTTCAATAAAATATCGAGTCGAAGCATCCAAATCATCTTGGCGTTTCATTAATGTACCTTCAGCTGCATTTGCTCCGCCAGCTTCTTTAACAATGCCATCTTGCAATGATTTCACATAATCTTGCAAGTCTTTAGACATACGGATTACTTCATCAGCTTTGGCTTTAAATTCCGGAATTTTAGCATTTCCGGGTTCTTTTGCCATTTTAGCTCCAAATGCATTGTAATTTACTCTAGAATTCATGTCTAACAATGTGTTAGAACTTTCTAAGCTATTATTAATAGTTCTAAATGCGTTTAATATTTCAGCAGATACGTTTAATGCTAATAGTGCTGTTAACACTAAATACATTAAGTTTATCATCTGCTGCCTGTTTTCCTTAGGAATTGACATATTCTAATTTTACTTTGTTAATAATTAAAATTTACAGCGATGATTATGAACGCATTGCAGAAAGCATATTTCCATAAATACCATTTAATTTTTCCAAATTATTGGCTAAACCATTCATTTGAGTTTTATATTTATCAGTATCAGCAATTGAGCTTTCTAAGCTGGTCATTGCGTTTGATAAGTTACCGATAAACTTATTCATGGTTTTTAAATGCGTATTAGTATCTTGTAATTCTAATTCATAAACAGCATTTAAAGCTGCTAAGTTTTTAGTAGCACTTTGTACTTGTGTATGATATTCAGAAGCATCTCCAGAAGCTGCTGCTAATTTGCCCATTCCTTCTGCTGCACTTGCGAATGAATCTTTAACTCCGTTTAATGAAGAAGCTGCAGATTTTGCAGCGCCTGCAAATTCGTTTGATGCAACAGTAGCGTCAGCTAAGTTTCCTAATTTACCAACATTATCAGCAAAGTTTTTTAGATTATCACCAAAACGAGTAACTAAATTTTGATCTACTTTAGCTGCTTCTAACATTTTATCCATTTCTGCAGAAAGTGATTTTTTATTGCTTGCCGCGCCAGCTGCTACGATTGGAGTTGCCTCACCACCGTATTCATCTAAACCCGGATAATATTTCTCCCAGTAATAATCCGGTTCTGGTGGTACAATAGCAGAAAGCGTAAAGATGATAGCTTCTGTTAATAAACCAGCTGTTAACATTACGTTCGCGAAAGATAAGTGTAAGATTTTAGCCCATGCACCAACAATTACAACTGCCGCACCGATACCGAATAGGAAATTTTTAAGTACTTTGAACGATTTCGTTCTTAAATAAGGAGTTGTTGCCATAATTTTTTTTGTTTACTTGGTTAGTTATTTATTGAAAAATTGTGATTAAAATTATTTAATAAAATCGTTCATTGAACGTCCCATAAATGGTAAAATACATCTAAATCCGATATAAGATTTTGCTGAGTCTTGATATTCATACGACTTAGTTCCACATTGTAAGAAATAAGCGATATCTTTCCAAGAACCGCCTCTAATTACTTTGCGTTTCATTACGTTAGGATCATCTTCTTTAGCGTCATATCTAAAATCAGGTTGTTTATCATGAATGAATGCATTTGCATCATCTTCATAAGCAGTAGAAGTCCATTCTGCTACGTTTCCTGCCATATTATACAAACCATAATCGTTTGGCCAGTAAGATTTTGCATTTACTGTATAGAAACCACCATCTTCAGGATAATTTCCTCTGCCTGGTTTAAAGTTTGCCAATAAACAGCCTTTTGTATTTCTAATATATGGACCGCCCCAAGGATATGGCGCTAAATTTCTTCCACCTCTAGCAGCATACTCCCATTCATATTCTGTTGGAATACGGAATTGGTCAACAGGTGCCATCTTTTGGCTTGCTCTATAATTATTCCACATCAATGTTCTCCATGCACTGAAAGCATTACATTGATCCCAAGTTACACCAACCACCGGATAATCATCATAAGCAGGATGTGTAAAATAGGTTCTTGTCATAGGTTCATTATAAGAATATACGAAGTCGCGAATCCAAACCATTTCGTCAGGATAAATAGAAATCTTCTTTTTTTCCATGAAAGCACTTCTTGGCAATGGATTTTTATCTGTCGGTCTTTGTTGTGCAGCTTCTTTCCATTTGAACCAAGTATATTCATATACTAATTTACGAGGATCTAATTCTTTTTTTCCGTTAATTCTATCTGCTTGTGAATAGAACATAGGTTCTAAAGCTGCACCTTCTTCTGTAACAGATCCTCCAGTTTGCCAATCCATATCAATTGGCATATCCCAATTAATAGCTTGGCTTCCGTCATCGCCTTGTGTTAAATGATCTCCACCTAACATTTGATGTGCAATAGAATCTCGAACATATTCTACAAATTGACGATATTCATTATTGGTGATTTCTGTTTCATCCATATAAAAACCAACAATTGAAATTTGCTTCATTTTTGTATTAAAAGCATAATTGACATCTTGATCAGAAGGTCCTACGTGGAAAACGCCGGACGGAACATATACCATTCCATAAGGAAGTAAGTTATTATCCCATGAAGGTCTGTCTTGTGCTCCGATTAGCTGTCCATCGGTGCCATTCTTGCTACTTTTACAACTTACTAAAGCAATTGCAACTAGTGCAATTAACGAGAATTTAAACTTATTCATTTTAGTCGTTTACGTTAATTTATTCGAATAAGATGTAAAAGTAAAAAAAAATTACTTTACTTGTACACCTTCTGTTTACCATTTTTCTTTTAAAGTTAAATATTAATAATCTTTTTACAAGAATCTTGGATTATTGATTGTGATAGGGTTCTTATAAATCTTATTTTCTGGCAACAAATACTTCAATGTTATTTCATGTGAGCCTTTATTGACCATATTTAACTTACTCAAAGATACATCATAACTATAAATAATGCAAATATTTTTTATAGGACCTACCACTATTATTGGTGATAACGATTCTAACGACTTTTTATTGTATCCTCTTACGTTCAAACCTAAGCTAACGTAATTCCTATATCCTGCTAGAATACTAATATCTGTTTGAATTTCTTTAAAATCGGTGTAGAGCACAAACGCAGGTTTTATAAAGAAGTTATCTCTAATTTTAACTTTTGAAGTCAAATAAGTCTGCATGACACCTCCATATCGAAGTTTTAAAGTTTGAGAAACTCCTTCGAATTTATCTTTTGCATTAATAAGATTAGAGTATGCTATTCCGGCTTCAATATATTTATGTCGAATCGCAATGCCGATATTTAAATTTGGTCGGAATTTCTTTTGTACTTGTGCTGATAAATAATCATCGTTTAATCCTGTATTATCACCTTCCGGTGTAATCAACTTAGTTCCATCTAATTTTGTCAACGTAAAACCAGAATTAATTCCGATTGAAATTTTTATTTTATCTTTTATATTTTGAATAAATGCATACCCAACATTTAAAACGGTTGTATTATATGCACCTAAATTATCGTTTGTAATAGACAATCCAATTCCTCCATGTGCCTGTCGTAAATATGCATCAGCAAAAATATTTACTGTTTTAGGTTGACCATTTAATTTCGCCCATTGATGCCTGTAATTTGCTCCAAAATTTATTCCTTCTTCACTTCCATAAAATGCAGGATTTGCCAATTGCGGATTATACATATAATGTGTGCTATTCGGCTGAATTTGCGTATATGCATATTGCACGAATAAACATACAAAAATAAAGCATAGATTCTTTTTTGTGCAAAGCCTCATAAGGAAGTAAATATTCAAATTGAAATTACGTGTGTAAAATAATAAAAATACTTGAAATACTACTGTTCTACTTTTTTAAACAAATTATATTCAACAACAAAATTTATTTAAGAAACGAGTTTTATCTTTTTTTGTTGGCTGCTGTGATGTATTTTTTTATAGCATCTACTAAAGAAGGATTTTCTGGTGTTGGAGCAAACACGTTAATATTTAATTTGTGTGCATTTACTGTTTCTGCCGTAGAGTTTCCAAAAATTGCTAAGCGTGTTTCGTCTTGTGTGAATTTAGGAAAATTGGTATATAATGAATCAATAGCGGAAGGATTGAAGAATACTAACATATCATATTTTACATCGCTTAAATCGGATAAATCGCTGGCGACAGTTTTATAGATTACAGCTTCACTATATTCAATTTGATGTTCTTGTAATTTATCTGCCAAGGCTGCATCTCTAACATTGGAACAAGGCAACAAAAATTTTCCGGCATCTTTATGTTTTAAGATAACATCTATTAGTTTAGGCAATTTCCCGTCGCCATAAAAAACTTTACGCTTTCTATAATTAATAAACTTTTGAAGATACAAGGCAATGGCTTCGCTGATACAAAAATATTTATTGTCTTCATTTATCTTCACGCGCATTTCCTCGCAAATTCTGAAATAATGTTCAATTCCCACTCGGCTGGTAAAGATGATACAAGCATATTGCTCTAAATAAATTTTTTCTTTTCTAAAATCGTTTGAGCTTACTGCTTCAATATGCGTAAATGGCCTCCAATCTAATTTTATTTTAAAGAATTGTGCTAAATCTATGTATGGTGATTTTCCGGATTCCGGTTGAGGTTGTGAAATTAAAATTGATTTTACCGGTTTTAGTTTATCCGGTACAACTATAGTTGGAATTTGTTTAGTTTCAGTAATTTCTTTTTTTGATTTTTTGGATTTAGGATTAGGCAATGAGTCTTTTTTCACCTTCGTTGTAGTGCTTGATTTTGATTTTGTATTGGCAATTTCTATTTTTTTCGGAGTGCTTGTTTTTGTTCCTTTTGAGGCTGCCAATTTCTTATCAGTAGTAATTTTGGTTTTCACATTTTTTGCCATTCCTTTCCTTTTTTAAGCAGATATGTTGCTCCATACAAACCTTGTTAAAATCAACAAAGGCAGTATTTTAAAAGCGCAAATATACAGAAAAAAGTGAAGTTTATAATCGATATGGATTTCTTCAAAAAGTTGATAACTCTTTATGCTGTTGAAAACGATGTAAATGGAGAGAAAAATGCCCAAGAAAAGGTTCATATAAAAAAAAGAGGTGGTTGAATGATACACAAAAACCAAGGCAACGATAGACATACAAATTAAGAAAAGAAAATCTGTAAACTGATTGTGTAAGAAGAAAGCTTTATAGTTATTTACTGAATTCGAAATATTATTAAAAATGAATTCTATAGCATCTCTAATGACATAAAACAAGCAAAAAATCAACAAAAGAAATAAAAAATGTTCCGCATTAAATACCTCAAAATTTCGTTTAGTATAATACAAAGCAACTATAAATATTAAGAAAGTAAAAAGCAATATATTCATCAAGTAAACAAACAAAATAGCCAATAATGATGTATATTTCCTGCTTCTTAAATGCTCTTTAAATACCTTCGCACTTTTTAATCCTTCGAGAAAAGAATACGAAAAATTATCAAATATAAAACGGGTCAACAATATCAAGATCAAACATACAAAAACAAAAATTACATATACTTTGGATGATGTGTTTGCTTTCTGTTGTTGCACAAAAACTAAAGAACTTTTATTAAAAATGCCAACATTTTGCAACACAGCATGCCAACGTGCTGTATCTATTTGTGTTCTTAGAATTGAATCTCTAAATATAGGATTTACTGAATATGTTTCCGTTTTTGAGTAGCTTGTTGTTAGCATTAACAAAAATAAGAACAAGCAAATTATGCGTTTAAAACGTGGCAACATATCCAAAATGCAGTTTTGAATTTCTAAAATCAATCGGGTTATTTTTCTGTTGTCCAAGTGCATACGTCAGCCCAAAAATACCAATTTTAGAGGCAAAAGTAACACCTACGCCAAATCCAAATGGAAAATCGTGAAATATGGTATTATTAAATTTTCGATGAATGTACGCTGCATCAAAAAACAAGAAAAAATAGGAATTTGTGTACATCATCATCCTATATTCAAACGTGGCTACATTATAGGTGCTAGCAAGTATTGACAACTCATCAAAACCGCGTAAAATGCGATTGCCACCTATTCGCAACAATTCATTTTGCAGTAAATCTTGATTAAAAACAGCGCCTCCATTTACGCCAAATTTCAAAATATGTCGTTGTTTTTTTCCAAGAGGCAAATAATAATTGCCCGACCAAAAAATGTCGCCTTTCAACGATTTGCGCTTGATGCTATCGTATAAACTTGCATAATTAAAATGTGTAATATCGTCTTGTAAGGTTGTAATTTGGCTGTTTGTTTTTATTTTTTTGATGCCTATAGAACCATCAATTTTTAGGTCGAATCCTTTTTTAGGAGTAAACAAATTATCTAAGTTTTCATAATATGCTTGAATACCATATTGGTTGTTTACCGCATCTAAATTTGATGGTAATTTCTTGTTTAGTTTGGCATAAACAGTATCGGCTGCTAAGATTATAGTTTGAAAATATTTGTAATAACCTTTGATGTAATTATTGGAACTTATAATATATGGCAGGCCTAATTGCCATGCCAAATCTAATGAAGAAGAATCGCGTTTGTCTAAATTAAACGTAAAGTTGATGCCAATCGGTGCATTCAATAAATACGGATAATTAAAGCGAACATCTAACAGTTGAGATTGCCGTTGCAGTTTTCGCCATTCCAAATAAATTTCTTCGCCTCGCTTAAATACGTTTTGTAAATGAATTCTGGCTTCGCCTGTTATGAGAATTTTTCCGTTGTTGCTTCCCGGCAAAAATCCAATTAAGAAATCAAATTGATTTACTTTGCGTTTATCTAAGTATAAATGCAAGTCGGCTTTATCATCTCTAAATAAAATTTTTGAAGGCTGACGAATATTTGCATACGGTAATTTTTGCAAGAGTTTATCGATATTTTGTACACGCGATTCGTTGTACGCTTGCTTACTTTTTACCAAAATATAATTCTGCACAAATCCTTTGGTCAACTTCGAAGTTCCATAATTTACAATGCTATCTATAGTTATAAACTTTCCTTTTTCGATGTTGTAGGTAAAACTCAAGCTGCTGTCGCTAAGCATAAGGCTGTCTGTTGTTATTTTTGCAAATGGATAACCATTATTTTCTAATTTTTGTAGTAGTGTTTCTTTATTTCCATTGATGTCGAAAATGGAATGATAGGTTAATTTCGTTTTATTTTTTTTAAGATGTTGTTCCTTTTGTTGCCTGTTCTTTAATAGTCTTTTTTTCTTGTTTGTGTGGATGTTTATTTCAGAAGTTGGAAATTGCACATCGTACTTTTTTCCCAAATGAACAAAAGCAAAAAGCGTATCGTTGTGCTTGTTTGTGCTGTCGATTGATGCTTCTAAAAACCCTTGATAGATATATTTTTGCTGAAGATTTTTTAGATATTGATTGATGTCATTTTCGCTTTTATATTTTCTATTTTCTTTATAATGAATTGGCGTTGCATCTGTTTCAATTTTCAAAAATAGCTTTTGTGCCATCGAAATTGATGGCGAAAAAACAAGCATCAGCAACAGTATTTTCGAAATTTTCAAGGTATGAATTCAACTAATTTTTCAAAGTTATCAATATTTACGCAATCGTTGAGTACCTTGCAAAAAAATGGCAGGTATTTATCTTCATATTCCGTTTTGCAAACAAGCATGTACGTATTGCAATTTTCATTTTTCTACTCTATTGAAAGAGAAAGATAAAGTACTACAAGCGATGTTGAAAGAAATTGAATTACAAAAAAATTTCTTTCCCAAAAAAACGAACGTTGAAACGATTTATTTTGGTGGCGGCACACCCAGTTTGTTAGACATCAAATATATCAATCTATTTATAGATAAAATAAATTCTATATTCTCTGTTGATACAAATGCGGAAATTACACTCGAAGCTAATCCGGATGATTTAACACTTGCTTATTTATCTTCATTAAAAAAAGAAACACTTGTAAATCGCTTAAGTATCGGCATACAATCGTTTAGAGATGAAGATTTGTTGTATATGCATCGCGCGCACAATGCGCAAGAAGCGAAAACGTGTATTGCAACTGCACAAGATATCGGATTTGAGCAGCTTACTATTGATTTAATTTACGGTACGCCAACGATGAATAACGAACAGTGGCAAGCAAATTTACAAACAGCATTTTCTTTTCAATTGCCACATATTTCTTGTTATGCATTAACAGTGGAAGAAAAAACGGTGCTGTTTTCGAAGATAAAAAAACAAGCACAAGCTGCGCCAGACGATGAGCAAATCGCACAGCAATTCAACATCTTAATACAAGCAATGGGAAAGCATAATTATGTACATTATGAGATTTCTAACTTTTGTTTATCGCCGAATTTTGCCAAGCACAATACCAACTATTGGAAAGGCGTTCCGTATTTAGGAATTGGTGCTTCTGCACATTCCTTTAATGGCACACATCGCTTTTGGAATATTAGCAATAATGCCATTTACACCAAAAATATAATGGACAATAAATTGACACAAGAACAAGAATTTTTAACAAAAGAAAATCGATATAACGAATATGTGATGACTGCCATTCGCACGATTTTTGGCATTGACAAAAGTAAACTTTTAGTCGATTTTGGCGAAAGTTATTTACAACATTTTTTATTTGAAGTTTCGCCATTTATAGACAACAAATGGGTACAAGAAAACAACGATATTTATACGCTTACGCACAACGGCAAATTATTCTGCGATTATATTACTGAGCATTTGTTTGTGGAAGAAATGGAATAATGAGATAATTTAGTAATGAAGTAATGCATCTTAATACTCACTACTTAATACTAAAAAAATTATCGGATAAATAGATACAAAATATACAGCAATAAAAATGCAAATAGAAATCGACATTTTGCGATGGTTAATGTCAACTTTTTGCCGAGCCATAACATAGAAAATAAGACTACCGTAACTGCCATCAAAATAAAAATGTCTGTATTAAAAGCTTTATTAAAAGTAAGAGGTTGAATGATAGCAGAAATGCCCAACATCGCTAATAAATTGAGCATATTTTGTCCTAGTAAATTGCTCACTTCAAATTTAGATGGATTGCTTTTGGTTATCATCAACCAATATAACATGACAATAGAGCCTCCAACGGACAAAATAAATTGACCTAAAAAACGCTGTGACATTTCAAATTTTCTGGAAATATCAATCAAGTTATTGACGACTAAAACACCGCCTGCAATTAAACTCAAAATGCCGACTGCAAGAAGTATGATAGAAAACCAAACGGCATAATGAGGTTCGATTTCTGTAACATCATCAAACCAAATCTGTTGATTCCTTTTAGTATTATAATAACCGTAAATCATAAACAAAACAAAAATCAGCAATAAGATATAGCCATCATTTCTCGACAATATCAAGCTTTGTTGCGTAGAAATAAACATGGAATTATTTGCCAAATTAAACACCAAAAAAGCACATATAAGTAACCAAGCAATGCCTAAAGTTGCTGTATTTCGGTTGGCTTTTATCGGTCTGAAAAAACCAGCAATACTCAACATTCCAAGAATATTAAAAATGCAGCTTCCAATTATTGCACCGAATACTAAATCGAAAAATCCATTGTAGGCTGCGAGCAAAACAGTGAAAAATTTGGGTAAAGAAGTGCCGAAAGCAATAACGGTAAACCCAATCATAGTTTCCGGCATTTTAAATCTTCTGGCAATCGAAACACTACCATCAACCAACATACCGCTGCCTCTGTTGAGCAAGAAAAATCCAAGAATTAGCAGTGGAATATTGAGTAGTAGAGTAATGTTCTTCAAGAGCATACTCAATAATACAACTTTTGTTTTTTCTATAAAATAAAAAACTGCCCAAAGATGAGCAGTTTTTCTGATTGGTGTTTATTAAGAGATTATAGTGTGTAAGTAAACTTACAAATTCCCATTAAACCGATTGTTGGAGAACCAACGAAATATTGTTGTTTTCGATTATATAAATTAGAAATAGTAACTGTTACATTCAAATGATCTTTTAAGAATTTTGGTGTATATGAAACGTCTAAATCCATGTCGTTAGTTGCACTTTGGTGACCAATAAAGTTTCCGGATAATACAGGATAGCCTGCGCTCCAATTGAAACGAACGCCTACATTTAAACCTATCTTTTCGGCATTATAATTCAAGCCTACATTAACGCGATGTTTAGGAGAGTTGAGTGAAACATAACCTAACGGCGCATCTTTCACGACAACAGAATCTTTACTTACAAAAGAATAGTTGACATTTAAAGAGAAACCTTTCGGCAAATATGCATTTGCATTAAAGTCAACACCATAAACCGTAAGGTCGCCAATATTTCGCGTAATTAAGAGCATATTTGGTCCGCCTGCTTCTGTTGGTGTTATTACGCCAATAGGCAAGTTTCTTACTGCTTTTTGAATTAATGCTACAAATTCATCACTTGCTGTGCCATTATTATTTCCTTCAAATTTTTCACTCTTATCCAAAAATTCGTTCATTGCCAATTTAATAATTGGATTTAAGTTGTTATAATTTTGTAGAATTTGAGGCGCTAAATAATTCATCAAGGCAACATCGTCAAACATTACAGCAGGAGTAAGCAATTGAACCGGTGCTAAATAATCTTTATAGTCTGTTCTGTAAACATCCACTTGTAATCCAAGGAATTTACCGATAACACCTTTATAACCTAACTCATAGGTATAATTCATAGTTGGCTTTAATTTATCGATATTATGGATATTTTCCCAAGTGCCGTTGTTCAATTCAAATTCTTGTTTTCTTGTATTCAAATCTTTTACAACTTGTGGGATATTGCTAGGAATTGTTTGAGGAATAATAGAATTTACAACAGCTTCCATTATCGGCATAATTGGTGAATTTGCGTCGATATTGGCTTGTGAGCTGAATTGGCTTCTAATTGTTGATAAAATGCCGTCCCAACCTGTGGAATTAAAAGTTAAATCGCCTACGTCATGGTATTGTCCTGCTGTTCCATAAGGTGAAGTAAATTGAGGAAGCATTTGTCCTCCATAATTAGCATTTGCACTAAAGTTATAAGTGAAGCCAGAATAAGGCGTTCCCAACTGACGAACCTCTATACCACTTGGAAATTCTGCTTGTTTTACATCTACGAAATAGGCTGCAGATGCCGGATTTTTAAAGGCTCTGATGAATGTAAAACGCAAGTTATGTCCGGTTCCCGGTTTGTAAACGATTGCTACTTTTGGAGAAACCAACAATTTCTTTACTGCTGTACTGTAGTCTAATCGCGTAGCAACAATGGCACTAAATCGAGGATGTAATTTATATTCACCTTGCAAATAGATACCATATTCATCAATGTTGTCATGGTCTTCGTTTCTTCCATTTAATGTTCCATTTGTTTCAGGTCGAGTAAAGAAAGCATCGAATCCATAAACTAAATCAACACGTTTTTTTATTTCTACATTATGCTGAATTTGGACAGAATACATGTGCGATTTATCAATAAATCTTCCACCAACCGGAACGAAATATGCGCCACGCGAATTATTTCCGTTCATATAAGTTTGAACAAATAAGTTCTTCCAAGTAAATCGTAATTGTGCCCAAGAGTACGTCCAATTTTTATTTTGAATAGCACCAATAGGACTTGGAATGATACCATTACTTACGTTCACACCACCGGCTAAGGTGATATTAATATCATCTTTAATTTGAATATCGTAACGAGCATCTACTTGACCATTTAATATTCTTTCATCACGTTCATTACGAACGGCTGTCCCTGTGCCTTCAGGATCTACTGACCCATCAGGACGTTCGTATAAAATTGTATCTGCTGATGCAGAAAATTTTATTACTGTTGCTGGATCGCCGTAATCGCTATATCTCCAATCGTGTCCGGTAAAAAATTGACCTGAAAATTTTATTCCTGTTTTTATGTTTGGATTTTTTACATGAATGGTATCTCCAATATAAAAACCGGCAGTGAATAGTAATCTATCTTTTAATTTGGCATAATCAAATCTTGGATTTTTTGGATTAACATCAGCTAATGTATCTTTAATTCGTACACGAGCGCCGATAGATGTCCAAAATTTTACTTCTTGATATCGAAGTGGCGATTTTGTTATAATATGTATAACACCTGCATTTGCATTAGGACCATATAATGCAGCAGCAGGACCTTTTAAAATTTCTATACGTTCGATATCTGCATCAGTTGTGGTCATCATTTGATACATATTCAATCCGGTATTTGGAAGCTTGGCAACTCTATTATCCGTTAAAGACATTACGTCGCTATTGAAATAACCGGCAAAACCACGAACGGAAGGTTGACCGCCGCCTACACCTGTTTTCATTACTTGCACACCCGATGAGTTTCGGATAAATTCAGTAATGCCTAATCCGGCTTTCTTTTGTATTTCTGAAGCATCTACAGAAACGATAGATGCCGGAGCATCTAAAACTTTTTCCTTCTTTCTTCCTACTGATACAACAACTTCATCCATCACACTACCTTCTTCCTCCATTACTAAATCATAGGTTTGATTTCCGGTAACCGTAAATTTTGCTTCTTTCATACCTAAATAAGTAAATACGACTACTTCGCCTTCATTTGCCTTTAACATATAATTACCATCAAAATCGGTAACTGTTCCTCGCAATTTATCTGTTTCAACAAATATGTTTACACCAATTAGAGGTTCATTAGTGAGTTTATCTACAACTTTTCCTTTTAAGGTAAATTCTTTATTAGATTTTCGGATTAATACTTCAGGAATCTCTTTTTTTTCTCTCTCTCTTTCATTTCGTTTAGTAGAGTCTCCGACACTTTGATTATCAAATGCTAAAGAAAATAGCGGTAAACACAGAAATAGTATCGACGAAAAGATTACTTTCATATTTATCATTTTAGATATCGCTTTTGAAGTTTAGTTCTACGCACAAAACTATATGCAATTATTTGTATTAGAAACTAAAAAAGATTGTGATGATGTTAACAACTTAAATTTACAAGTATAGAGTTAACCAAAAACAGTTAGAAATTTAGTATAAAAACAGAAGCTATAAGATGTATTAATTTAGGCTTCTTCAATCCGAAGTTTTATGCCATCAATTTGAGGTGAAATTCTAATTTGGCAAGATAATCTGCAATTACCGGAATAACAAGGCAACGACTCTAACAGGCACATTTCTGCGTCATCTGCGCCTTCTAAATTTATCTCATCTTTATTTAAGATTTCTACTCTACATGTGCCGCAAATTGCCATTCCTCCACAAATTGCTTCGGTGCCTAAATTTTCTCCTTTCAGAACTTCCATTAAAGATAAATCAATACCTAAAGGAACTTCTAACGGAAAAAATGTAAGGTCGTCTTTTTGTATATGTATTGTAATAAAATTCAACGGAATGTAGTATAAAGATTAAAATGCATTTACTCCATTTACAGTTGTATATTTTAAGGTTGGCTTCTTGCCTGAAATTGCTTCTGCTGCACTATGACACATAATAGCAGCTTCATGAAATCCGCACAAAATTAGTTTTAATTTTCCTTCGTAATTATTGATATCGCCAATTGCATAAATACCTTTAACGTTGGTAGAATAATCTCTTGTATTTACATTGATGGCATTTTTTTCGATATTCAATCCCCAATTGGCAATTGGTCCGAGTTTTGGGCTTAAACCAAACAATGCTAAGTAATGATCAGAATCTATTTCGTGTGGTGTGCCGTCGTTATGTGTAATTGTTACTTTCTCCAAAATCTCATCTCCATGCAAATGTGTAACATTTGAATTAAGTTTTAATTTTATTTTTCCTTCTTCTGCTAATTTTTTTATTTTTTCTACGCTATCGGGAGCACCTCTAAACATTTCACCACGATGTACCATAGTTAGCTCAGAAGCAACATTTGCTAAGAACATCGTCCAGTCTAATGCACTATCACCACCACCTGCAATGACAATTTTTTTATCTCTGAATTTTTCTGGATCTAAGACCATATACTCCACTCCTTTTTTCTCGTATTTATCCAAGTTATCTATTGCCGGTTTGCGTGGTTCAAACACACCTAAGCCTCCTGCAATGCAAATAATCTTTGCATGAATTTGAGTTCCTAAATGAGTGATTAATTCAAAACTCTCATCTTCTAATCTGTTAATAATCTCAACACGTTCACCAAGCGTAAAAGTTGGTTTAAATGGTCTTGCTTGTTCCATCAAGTTATCGACTAATTCTTGTGCATCTACTGTAGGAAATCCAGGAATATCATAAATTGGTTTCTTCGGATAGATTTCAGACAACTGTCCTCCGGGTTGTGGTAAATAATCAACTAAATGGCATCTTAATTTAAGTAATCCAGCTTCAAAAACAGTAAATAACCCAACTGGTCCGGCACCTATTATACAAATATCAGTTTCTATCATTGTTGTATATTAAATTGTATGAAAATTCTTTTCAGTCCAAAAATAACAAGATAGAAATTAAACAAATGTTATGAATTGATTTAATTGATGTTGCTGTGTTATTTACAACCTTTACTTAATCGCATAGATAAGTACACAAATTATTTAAGTATTCCCAAATAGAATATTTTGGATTACTTCCAATGTCCATTTACCCAATACCAACCTTTATTTGCATGTTTCCAATGTCCAGGTACCCAAATTGCTCCATATGCCGGAACAACCCATTTCCCTTCTATATATACATATTGATTCATTTTTGAATTCCAAACCCAATCTCCATCAATCCATATATGTTTGGGGCTTGGGCATGCAGGTTTTACTTTCACCACAACGGGCATTGGTTTTACTTTTACATATCGAACATTAAGATTAATTGTTCTTCTCGGGTGTGCATTTAAGGTTGTCAAACATAAAAATGCACTTAATATTAATACTAACTTTTTCATCATTTACTTTTTTATTTAGACGAACTAAAATTTAAAAGGTTTAATAATTTTTTTGAAAAAATACTTGCATAATTAGACGAATTCATTTTACATTAGCCTATGATTTCGAAACTAATTAATAACATACTTTCCATGGGAAAAAAATCACAAAAAAATACGCCAACAAAAGCCGAAAAATCTACAGGCAAAAAGGCTGAAAAAGTGGCTGAAAAAAAAGTGACAAAGAACACTTCAAACACCAAGAAAGTGCCAGTAAAAAAAGTGGAGAAGACAGCTAAAACAGTAGAAAAGAAAACACAAAAAGTTGCACCTAAAAAAGAAGTTAAAAAAGTAGCTAAAAAAGTAGCTAAAACAACTGCTCCTATAAAAAGCAATTCAAAAAAGATTGAAAAAAGTACATCTAAAAAACAGGAAATAAAGAAACAAAAAGAGGTAAAACCTCCGAAAAAAGTCACTCCTATTAAAAAAGAAAGTAAGAAAACAACAATTGAGAAGCCCGTATCTACTCCAAAAATAACTACAAAAAAAGAAGCAAAAAAAGAAACTAAAATTGAAACACCAAAGCCCCAAATAAATTTATCAAAAAAAGAAAAAACAATCACAACAAAAAAAGAAGATAAAAATCCAGCCATGACAGTACCTGACAAAGCACAAAAAAAAGGAAAAGTAAGTGCTAAAGTAGAAAGTAAACCAACACCACCTCCGGGAGGATTCAAAAAAGTAATTGTAGATTACAAGAATGTTCCTGATGAAGTTTTAAAAGCATTATCTGAGAAATACCCTCACGGATATAATAGAGGTATCATTCAATTTACTAATGCAAAAAAAGAATTAGTTTCAGCAGTTCCTATTGAATTAGGAGAATACTCATATCTGGTAAAAGTGAGTACACAATTACAGAAAATGGTAGATGATTATGATGAAGATGACGATATCTTCCCAGATGTTGCAGTAACTAATGAGAAAGAGATTTCTGTCGGAGCCGGCGGCGACTTTGACGATTTTGACAAGAGTGATGATGATGATTCTCCAAGAAAAAAATCTAAAGGCAAAGTAAAAAGTGCAGATGATTTAGAATATGGATTTTCGGATGATGACGATTATTATGAAGATGATGACGACGACGACGACGATGACGACGATGATGACGACGACACAGATTCTAGTGACGACGATGACGACGATGATGAATAGTTAGAATTTAGCTATCAATTGAATTATTGAAAAATAAAAAAGGAAAGTAGATATCTACTTTCCTTTTTTTTGTACACTATATTTTAATTTTTTATTTAGGATTTACATCTCGAATTGGTGCTTCCTCTGCCTGGCTCTTTCCAAAATTATAGACATAACCAATGCTCAATAATATCTTTGAGTTAGAAATATCTACCTTAGTTGGGTCTCCAAAATAAGCTGGTTCATCATTTCTAAAGGTCTTTAAGAATCCCATATCATACGTAATATCCATAGAAATAGAATGTTTCAATTTCTTATCTACATATACTTGAATTCCACCGCCGAAACGAACTCCGGCATCTAAGTTTTGATATGTTGAATCGTAATTTGCTTTTTCAAATCCGGTGGAAGATATAGAGCCATCATTATTAACTTCAATATTATCTTTACCATTAAAAATATAACCAAAATAACCGCCACCTTGTGCATAAATACGCAAGCGTTCATTTCCCCAACCAATTAAAACGGTTAATGGAATAGTAACTTGGTTTTCTCTGTGTTTCAACGTTACAATTGTCGTACCTGTTGTCTTAACAAATTTGCTTCCGCTCATATTAAATTCAGCATCCAATTTTAAGCCGACAAATTTATTAAACCAAAGTCGAGCTTGGATACCGGCGTTTAATCCGGGCAAATACGCAACTGTACCACCGGCTGTTGCCAACTTACTGTTTTTAATTAAGTCGTTATTCCATCGTCCAAAAGTAGGTCCAACTTTGATTCCTATTCCGGCTTGAACTTTGGCATGTGTAGGGTTTATACATGTTCCTATTAGTAATAAAATAACCAATAGCTTTTTCATAATGAGTTTTATTTAATTTAAGGTAATTGTACTGTAAAATTAAAGATGTAAAATACAAATTTGATTTTATATTTTCTAACTTTGTATTAATTATTAACTCAAAAATTACAAAGCATGCAACTTTGGAATCGAGTAGATAAAAAGATATTAGAAGACAATCTACTTAAAAGTAACGAAAATCGCATCACTATTTCCTTTTATAAGTATGCGAAAATCCAACATCCTAACGACTGGCGGAATGAACTTTATCTTGCACTTGACAAACTTGGTGTATTAGGCAGAATTTATGTTGCCGATGAAGGTATTAATGCACAAATTTCTGTTCCGGAAGAAAACAAACAAGCATTTATTGATTATTTATATGCTTATCCATTTTTAAATGGAATACGATTAAATTATGCTATTGAAGATGATGGGAAATCGTTTTCAAAATTAAAAATTCTTGTACGCAAAAAAATTGTTGCAGATGGGATAGAAGATGCATCTTTTGATTCCTCCAACTGTGGCACTCATTTAAATGCAACTGATTTTAACGCATTAACCGAAAAGGATGATACTATTTTAGTGGATATGCGCAATCACTATGAAAGTGAAATCGGACATTTTGAAAATGCCATTACTTGTGATGTGGATACATTTAGAGAACAGCTACCAATGGTAGTACAAATGTTGAAAGACAAAAAAGACAATGACATTGTGATGTATTGCACCGGCGGCATTCGTTGCGAAAAGGCAAGTGCTTGGCTCAAGCACAATGGTTTTAAAAATGTTTATCAGCTTAATGGTGGCATTATTGAGTATGCTCGTCAAATTCAAGAACAAGGTTTAAAAAATAAATTCAGAGGTAAAAATTTTGTTTTTGACAGAAGATTGAGTGAAACGATTTCCAATGAAATTATTGCTCATTGTCATCAATGTGGAAAGCCGGCTGACACACATACGAATTGCAAAAATGAAGGCTGTCATTTATTATTTATTCAATGTAATGAATGTGCTGAGCAATATAATGGTTGTTGTTGTGATGAATGCAAACGTATTTCGTTATTGCCGGAAGAAGAACAACGTCGCTTACGTAAAGGAATTAATCCGGGAAGAAAAGTATTTAAGAAAGGACGAAGCGAACAATTAATCTACAAGAAATAAAATCTATCTCATTTTATAAAATAAAAAAGCATCCTGATTTGGATGCTTTTTTTGTTGTACCGAAGGTGGGACTCGAACCCACACACTTGCGTACACGAGTTTGAGTCGTGCGCGTCTACCAGTTCCGCCACTTCGGCTGGTTTAAACTAAACGAACATTAGTTTATGTTCATTTTTGTTTGATTTTTTTATCTTTTTAAAGAACGGACTGCAAAAGTACATCTTTTTACAGATTTACGAAATGAAAATGAATTTTTTTATCCAAAAATTCCACGAATTACATCCATTCCATTTGCTACTATCATCAAACCTAAGATGATAAACAAACCAACATTTTGTAACACATTTTGCACTTTTTCCGGTAGCGGTTTTCCTACTATCATCTCATAAATAAGAAAAACAATATAGCCACCATCTAACATCGGAATTGGCAAGATATTCATAAACGCCAAAATCACAGAAATTAATGCCGTAATCGACCAGAAAGCTTTCCAGTTCCAAGTGTCGGGATAAATTTTCCCCATGGAATAAAAGCCACCTAAGTTATCTTTTACTTTCACTTTCGGCAAGCTGAACAACATCATACTTTTCCAATAATCGCTCAATTTTATAAAAGGCTCTAAGATTCCTTTAGCAACCGCTGCAACAAAATTGTAATTTATTGTTTCTGTCTGATATAATTTTGAATAATCAAAATCAGGACCGATGCCAATTTTTCCATCGCTGCCAACAGCGATAGAAATAGAGTCCATTTGATTATTTCTCTTAATATTTACAGCAATATTTTTTCCGGCATTTGATTTTATTTGTTGCACTGCATCTCCATATAATGGCGTTGGTACATTATTTATAGATACTATCTCATCTCCTTTTTGTAAGCCCGATTTAGATGCCGGTTTACCACTCAACACCGTATCAATTACAAACGGAATTTGTGGAGCTACAATCAGTTCTTTCTTTTTCTGAATTAAACTTCCTAAAAATTCTCTTGAAATCGGCAAATCTTTTTTAACGCCTTCGCGTTCTATTTGTAATACTTGTGCTTGATTGAGCAACAAGTCTTTTTGAAATGTTTCGTAATATTCAATTGGTTTTCCATCTAATGCCACCAATTTATCGCCATTTTGCAAACCTAATTTATAAGCAATCGAATCGATAACCATAATGCCTTTGGTCATATTTTTTACAGGCAAATATTCTTCACCATAGTTCCAAAATAATCCGGCATAAATAAACATGGCTAAAATCATATTTACTGTAACGCCGCCAACCATAATGATTAAACGTTGCCAAGCCGGTTTAAATCTAAATTGATTTTCTTTCGGTGTATCGTCTTTTTCTAATTCTTCAGCAGAAGTTGTTTCGTCCACCATGCCAGCGATATCTACATAGCCACCAAATGGAAACCAACCGATGCCATATTCTGTATCGCCAATTTTTTTCTTGAAAATAGAAAATGGAAGTATCTTGGAAAATGGAAATAAGAAATCGAAAAACATATAAAATTTTCGAACTCTTGTTTTAAATAATTTTGCCGGAATAAAATGTCCTAATTCATGCAAAACTACCAATAACGATAATCCGAGAAAAAGATAAAATACTTGTATAAGTGTCATTAGCTTCTAAATATTAAAAAATTGAACGCCAAAGGTACGAAATTCTATTGGTTTATGGTTTCAGTAAAGAATTTGTTAATAGTTAATATACGTCAAAGTTTCATCAATACATTAACTTGGATGAATAACAGTTTTTATTTCTTTTGCTAAGGTTTGTTGTTTCTGCTTCATTTCTATATGTTTTAATATGGCAGCGATATTTTCTTCGTAATTTCCGTTGGCATCTGTAGTTTTTATTTTTTCTCCAATAATATTTAGAAATTCGCCCATTTTGTAATATTGATAGCGTTGCATTGCTGAAATAACGTCAGATTTATAGGTTCTGTTTACATCTTTGACAACAATTTCATGTTTATCAAACCAATTTGAACTCAATTGATATGGCGAAGCCATCAACTCAATAAAACAATCTTTTATTTCAGGGTCAGATATATTATTTAAATCTTTTACAGCAGCAAGTGGTTGCTCGTTGCTATATGCATCCATATACAGTTTTATAATTTTTCCAAAAACATCATTTTTAAATTCAATATCCACCAGCTCAAAAATAACATATTCGGCAACAGTGGCTTCTTCCGACATCTCTTTATCGCCGTGTTCGATTAAAATGCGAATAATATCTTTTTCTTGATAATATAATTTCGGGATTTTAGAAATCGGTTGCGAATGATCTTCTTCAATACTTACTGCATTATTGATTTGCGTTTGTTCATCTTCCGAAATTTCTCTTGATTTCTTAAACTGTTGCGTTCTAAGTTTGTTAGTTTCATTTACTAAAATTGTTTCGGAAACCTCCACAATATCGGCGCAATGTTTGATATAAAGTTGACGTTTGATATTGTCGTTTACTTTGGCAATGCTGGCAACAATATCTTTTATCATCTCCGATTTTTTTACCGGATCATTCTTCACTTCTGCCATGCCTTGCGAAGCCTTAAATAAAATAAAATCTTGCTGACGTTGTTCAATAAATGCTAAGGTTGCATCGGTGCCGTTTTTCTTCACAAAAGAATCCGGATCTTCGCCATCGGGCAACAACACCAATTTTACATTCATATCTTGCTCCAACACAATATCCAATCCACGCAACGCAGCTTTAATGCCGGCAGCATCACCGTCATATAAGATGACCATATTTTGTGAGAAACGTTTTACGAGTTGCACTTGCTCTTTCGTCAATGCAGTTCCCGAACTTGCCACTACATTTTTTATGCCTGCTTGATATAAAGAAATGACATCGGTATAACCTTCTACCAAATAGCAAACATCTTGCTTACGGATGTCGGCTTTGGCTTGCGCAATGCCATATAAAATCTGACTTTTATGATAGACGTCGGTTTCAGAAGTGTTGATGTATTTAGGTTGATAAATGTTTGGATTATCTGATTTTGTTGCCGATAAAATTCGACCGCCAAATGCCACCACTTTTCCCGAAACATTGAAAATGGGAAACATCACTCTATCGCGAAAAAAATCAAAATATTTTCCATTTTTTTCTTTTATCAATCCTGCTTTGAGTAAGATTTCTGCATTGTAACTATCTTTTATTGCTTGATTATAAAATGCATCAAAACTATCGGGCGAATAACCTAACTGAAAGGTTTCAATTGTGCTATCCAAAAAACCGCGTTCTTTAAAATAAGACAAACCGATGGCTTGACCTTCTTCTGTTTCGGTTAGTTGTTCTTGATAAAATTTTGCTGCATAATTTAATGCAATTAAAAGGCTGTCTTTCTCACTTTGTGCTTGTTTATCTTCGGTAGAAGTTTCCGTTTCTTCCACTTCGATATGATATTTTTGTGCTAAATAGCGCAAGGCTTCCGGAAACGAAAATTTTTCGTGTTCCATAATAAATGTAACGCTGTCGCCGCCTTTGCCACAACCGAAACATTTAAAAATATTTTTGTTAGGATTGACAACAAACGATGGCGTTTTTTCGTTGTGAAATGGGCAATTTCCTTTAAGTATTGCGCCTGATTTTTTTAGATTTACAAAATCGCTAACGACGTCTTCCACTTGAGCCGTATCTAAAATTTTTGCTATGGTATCGCGTGTTATCAAGGTAAATCAAAGTTATCTGAAATCAGAAAAAATTATTTTTTCAACTCTGCATAATACTTATAAAAGTATGGAATAGTTTCAATGCCTTTAAAATAGTTGAACAAACCATAATGTTCATTAGGCGAATGAATAGCATCACTATCTAAACCGAAACCCATCAACACACTTTTTAATCCTAATATTTTTTCGAACAAAGCTACAATAGGAATACTTGCGCCATTGCGCATAGCTAATGGTTGTTTGCCAAAAGTAGTTTCCATTGCTTTATATGCTGCCTGAAACTCTATAGAATCTACAGGCGTAACATAAGGTTCTCCGCCGTGATGTTCGGTTACTTTTACTTTTACCGTATTCGGTGCAATTTTTTCAAAATGCTTAGTAAATAATTCCGCAATTTTCTTTGACGACTGATTAGGCACTAATCGCATTGAAATTTTTGCTTGTGCTTTGCTCGGCAAAACGGTTTTCGCACCTTCTCCAATATAGCCGCCCCAAATTCCATTGACATCTAAAGTTGGTCGGATGCTTAGTTGCTCTAACAAAGTATAGCCTTTTTCTCCAAAACTTTTTGGCAAACCAATGCTTTCTTCAAACATTTTTTCTGTAATTGGAATAGCATTAATTTGTTTTTTTTCGTCCTCGCTGAGTTCTACTACATCATCGTAAAAACCTTCTATCGTGATATGCCCATTTTCATCTTTCAACGAGCCAACAAGTTTGCATAATACATTTAATGGATTATCTACACCACCACCATAAATACCTGAATGTAAATCGCGATTTGGACCTATTAATTCTACTTCCATATAGCACAATCCACGCAAACCATTGGTTATACAAGGTGTTTCATTGTTGATGATGCCTGTATCTGAAATGAGAATAACATCGGCATTGAGTTTATTTTTATTTTCAATGAGAAAATTCTCAAGATTAGCAGAGCCGACTTCTTCTTCGCCTTCTATTATAACTTTTATATTACAAGGCAAATCGTTGTTGGCAAGCATCATTTCCAATGCTTTTACATGCATATATACTTGACCTTTATCATCGCAAGCACCGCGAGCAAAAATGGCGCCTTGAGGATGCGTTTCTGTTGTTTTTACAACCGGCTCATAAGGTGGAGAATCCCATAATTCATAAGGGTCAGCAGGTTGCACGTCGTAATGACCATATACTAAAACGGTTGGTTTATGTTTATCTGTAATTTTTTCGGCATACACAACCGGGTAGCCTTTAGTTGGTAAGAGTGTAACGTTTTCCATACCTACTTTCTCGAATTGAGTTTTTAGATATTCGGCAGCACGGAGCACATCATCTTTAAATTTTGGATCGGCTGAAACTGATGGAATTTTTAGCCAATCTATTAATTCTTGGATAAAACGGTCTTTATTTTCTTGGATAGATGCTTGGATATAGCTCATTTGTGTGGATTATTTTTTGATAAAAAAGTGTGTGTAAAGATAGTTTTTTTCTTGGTAGCTGAAAAATAATGCTGTATTGATATAGTGTTTCGATTTAGGATTTTATTTTATTATAATTAGCATCGCAGAGTCCTTTTAAAGAGACTCTGCTGGGAATAAAAATTAGCATCGCAGAGTCCACTATGTGAGACTCTGCTGGGAATAAAGATTCCCACTTTCGTGGGAATGACTTGGTGAACTTAGTGTCTAAGTGGTGCTTATTGTTCCTCATTACCAAATTAAAAAGCGTGAAGGATGGAAGCGGAAATACTTTTTTGTGCGTGGATTGGTGCATAGCAAAAAAAGATTGTAGCGGACAGCCTGACGGCGTGCGTTGGCTTTGCAGCGTGGCTGCCGACACGCCCAAATTGTGTTAAAAAAGATTATTACCTCTTTAAATTTAGAATTAACGAATAATTGGTATTAACTTTGTGTGCTTATGCAAATGAGAAAGTTTTTTGCCGTTTTATGCTTGTTTTTGTCGGGTTGTGCTTGGATTTCAGCGAAAGAAGTCGTGCAGTTTTCGGGTTTTGTGCGTGAAGTAGAAACAAGCACGCCAATTCCGTTTTGTGCCATTTATGTTCAAGGTGAAAATAGAGGAACGATTTCCGGATATGATGGTTTCTTTTCTTTTGTTGCAGGCAAAGGTGATACCGTTTTAATTAAATCTTTGGGTTTTAAAACGTTTAAAATTGTTATTCCTTCGGATTTGGAAATGACTTCTTTCTCGAAAGATATTGCGTTAGAAAAAGATTATATCCAATTAGGCAATGTTACTATTCGTCCGTTGCCGACGCCAGGACAATTGCGTCATGCGATGTTGAATTTAGATATTCCGGATAATTTACAAGATTTAGCAAAAAATACGATTGAGCAATCAATCTTAAATGATGAAATTTCTTCTAAAACTAATTTTGATGGCAAAGAGAATTTCAATCAATATGTTCAATCTCAAGCGAACTACTATTACAATAGATATGGCAACCAACATCCCGGAATTTCTTTAACAAATCCGTTTGCTTGGGCGCAGTTTATAAAAGATATCAAAGCCAAGAAGAAGAACAAGAAATAGTAATAAGATTTTTTGATTTGAGAAATGAGATTTGAGAATTTTTATATTCTAACTTTCTTATTCTCACTTCTATACTCTCATTTCTTAAAAGCTTTTACTCGATAATCGACATCGACTTCGCCGCGTGCAATCTTATTGAGTTTTTGTAGCAACAACTTTCGTTTAAGTGGTTTCAATTTATCAGTAAACAAGATACCTTCGATATGATCGTATTCGTGTTGGATAACGCGCGCATTTATGTCGTCAAAGGTTTCTGTAAATTCATTAAAATTTTCGTCGTAGTAATGTATTTTAATGTTTGGATTTCGAAATACATCTTCTCTGATGCCCGGAATACTTAGGCAACCTTCTTCGTATTTCCATTCTGACCCTTCTTCTTCTAAAATGGTTGGATTGATAAATACCTTTTTTATACCTTGGAAATCGGTTTTCTTTTTTTCGGTAAGCTGTGCTGTATCTACTACGAACAAACGAATAGACAAGCCGATTTGTGGAGCTGCAATGCCAACGCCGGATGCATTATACATAGTTTGCCACATATTTTTTATCAATTCAGGCAATTTCGGATAATCGGCTGTAATTTCTTCTGCACGTTTTTTCAAAACAGGATCGCCATATAGTATAACAGGAAGCAACATAATATTTGTCGAGATAAATCAAAAAGTAATTAAGACTACAAAGATAAGCAATTACAATGTTTCTAAATAGTTTTGTAAAATCAAAGTAGCAGCAATTTCATCGACTAACGCTTTATTTTGTCTGTTTTTCTTTTTGACGCCATTGTCAATCATACTTTGAAATGCCATTTTGGATGTAAATCGTTCGTCTGCACGAACAATATTTATGCTTGGATATGCTTGTTGAATTTGAGTAATAAATCGTTCAATTTCGGGCACAATCTGAGCAAATTCGTTATTGAGTTTTTTGGGAATTCCGATAACTATCGTATCTATTTTTTCTGATGTTATTTTTGATTTTAAGTAGGATAAATTGTTTTTGGTTTCTTGTGTAGATAAGCCAAACGCAAAAGTTCGGCTGTCATCGGAAATCGCAAATCCGGTGCGTTTTGTGCCATAATCGATAGCAAGAATTTTTGACATTTAATTTTTTTAGAAATGCATCAAGATTTCGGTTATCACACATAAAGAAAATAAAACACTGGCAATTCCATTTGATGTAAAAAATGCAAGGTCGATTCTTTGTAAGCCGTAACGGGCAACCAAAAAATGCTGATAAAATAAGAGCATCACAAATACAAAAAATCCTATCCAATAAACAAGAATAAAATTTCCATAAACGCCGGCGGCAAACACACAAGCAATGCTAAGCAAATGCAAAATGCGCGAAATCCATATTGCTTTTGTTTGACCAAACGCAGCCGGAATGGAATACAATTTATTTTCCTTATCGAATTGTTCATCTTGCAAAGCATAGATGATATCAAAACCGGCAACCCAAAAAAATACGGCAAAGGAAAAGAATAAAGGCAATGCTTTAAAATAGCCGGTAACTGCCAAGAATGCGCCAATCGGTGCTAAACCTAAACCAACTCCTAAAACCAAATGACATAAAAAGGTAAATCGCTTAGTGAGTGAATAACCTAAGATTACGGTTAATGCTATCGGCGACAAAAAGAAACATAATTTATTGATATAAAAAGTGGCAATTATAAATGCGATGCAATTGAGTATTACAAAGAATAATGCATTTTTAGGTTGGATGATGCCTGCCGGAATTTCGCGTATCGCAGTGCGTGGATTTTTCTCGTCATATTTTCTATCTATATAACGATTGAATGCCATAGCAGCGTTGCGAGCTGATATCATACAAATCAACATCAACACAAATAAATGCCATTTGTGCGTAAAGAAAAACCAAACTTGATCAATACCAACAGGCATAAATTCCGGCGCTAATTTTATTGTTTGCATATAGGCATAAACACCGAGAAAAAAGCCAATTAATGCAAATGGCATTGCAAATATCGTATGCGAAAATTTGACTAAAGAAAGGTAATTTTTCATTTCAATTGTTTAGAACCAACTTTTATCTTCTTTCTTTTTGTTTACTTTAATATGAAAAGATACTTGTGATAATTCCGGATTTGTGTTCGCTATAACGGTTACACTTTTTGTATTTGCACCATGTTTTCCATTTGAATTAAATTCAATATTCAATTTTCCTTTTTGTCCGGGTTGAACCGGTTCTTTATCATAAGTTGGGATAGTACATCCACAACTGCCAAAT
The DNA here is from genome assembly GCA_020436225.1 of Bacteroidota bacterium. Classification (GTDB taxonomy): domain Bacteria; phylum Bacteroidota; class Bacteroidia; order Chitinophagales; family JADIYW01; genus JADJSS01. Next base: position 43,472 of record JAGQYE010000071.1, read on the forward strand.
GCTTGTGAGATAACTAAAGGAAATTTTCCTGTATTGGTAAATTCAATTGTGCGTTTTACAACATCACCTTCAGTACATTCGCCAAAATCATATTCTTCTTTATCAAACTTTAATGTTGTAGCTGTTTTTAAACGTTCAGCTTCTTCTTGTTGCATTAAAAGTATAGCTGAATCAACTGTTGGTGTGTAATTTGAAATTGAATTTTGTTTATTACTCGATATTTTATTTTTACTTTTATTGGTAGTACACTGAACAAAAAATATTGTAAAAAAATTTAATGCAATTAATGGATATATCAACTTTTTCATGTTCACATTTTTGCAAATATAAGAAATGCTAAGTTCGTTTTATTGTTTGAAGATATTTTTCAAAGTTATCTTTAGTTAATGTATTGAGTGTATGTTGTTTTAAAAGCCCTCCTTTTGCTGCTGCATATACACCATATCGGATATCGTGTACACCGCGTAAATTATGAGCATCCGGATTAATGGAAATCAATACATTTTTTTCTTGGCAATATTGTAGCCAACTATAATCAATATCCAAGCGATACGGATTTGCATTTAACTCTATACAAACGTTATTTGCTGCACATGCATCAATTATTTTTTTATAATTAATTGGATAACCTTGTCGAGATAATAATAATCTTCCGGTTAAATGTCCTAAGATTGTTGTGTAAGGATTTTCAATGGCTTTTATAATGCGTTCGGTTGCTTTGTTTTCGTCCATTTTTAGTTGCGAATGTACGGATGCAATCACCAAATCAAACGAAGCTAAAATTTCAGCATCGTAATCTAAATCGCCGTTATACAAAATATCGGATTCGATGCTTTTGAAAATTTTAAAAGGAAATAATGCTTGGTTGAGTTGTTCAATTTCTTGATATTGACGTTGAATTTCTTCTTCTTTTAAACCACTTGCATAAAAGGCACTTTTGCTATGGTCAGAAACAACTAAATACTCAAAGCCTTGTTCTTTGCAATAAGTCGCCAATTCTTTTAGTGTATTTGTTCCATCGCTGTAATCTGTGTGCGTATGCACGACGCCTTTGATATCTTGCAATTGAATAATTTCTGAAAGCAAATTATTTTCTACTAAATTCCATTCTACTTTATTATCGCGCAATTCCGGTGCAATAAACGGAAAACCTGCATCTTCATAAATTTCTTTTTCAGAAGAATATGTTTTGTTGCTGTCGATTTTATAAGAAAGAAAACCAAAATGTTCTTCATCGGATGATTGTTGCAATAAAGTCAGATAAAAATCATCAGTGGTACAAAAAGAAAAACGCACCGGAAATTGTTGATATTTTTCAATTAGATTTTTTTGCTGTGATTCATCTTCTAATGCCATTAAAAAATCAATCTTTTCTAAAGTAATTTTTTTTCGTCTGTAATCACCTGAAGTAGAAAGTAAGCACGTTGGAAATTGTTCTTGGATTTCGGCTAAAATTTCAAGCGCAAGTTCTTCTAAATTTGCCCATAAAAATTGGTTAGCACTTTGTTTTATAAATTGAATTTGCTGTAAAATGTTTTCTTGTGTTTTGGCACCAAAACCTTTGAGTTCTATCAATCTATTTTCATTACACGCATATTCTAATTCGCCGATGCTTTCTATTTCTAAGATTTTCCAGAGTTGAGCAATTTTCTTTGGTCCGATGCCTTTTAGTTGCAGCATATCGACCACGCCAAGCGGCGTAATACTCAAATATTTTTCTAACAACTCTAACTTTCCGCTATTGACTAAATGGAAAATTTTTGCAGCAATGGCTTTTCCGACACCTTCTAATTTTTCTAATTCTTCAATTGACAATGACGCTAAAGGTTCGTTTATTTTTTTCAATGTTCTGCCGGCATAAGCATAACTTTTTATTTTAAATGGATTTTCTTCGTGCAATTCCATTAAATCGGCGAGCAAAGCAAAATGTTGGGCTATTTGAGCATTTGTCATGTTTCAAAATTAAGGAACTCTCTTTAATATGAATGAAAATTATTTTTTCATAATTCTTTTTGGTATATTTGATTAAAGCCCTCTTTATGATAAAAAGAATATCAGGAATTATTCTTGCTGTTGTACTTATTGTTTTACTTTTTTTTCTAAATAAACCAATCGGTCAACTTCCTGCAATTGGTATGTTCTTTTCTCCCACACATGGATTTTGGAAAAATGCTACCAGCAAGGAAACAAAGAAAACTTCTATAGAAATTAAAGCTCTAAATGGAACTGCAACTGTTGTATATGATGAACTTGGTGTGCCACATATTTTTGCCGACAACGAAGCAGATTTATTTTATGCACAAGGTTATGTAGAAGCGAAAGACCGACTTTGGCAAATGGAATTTCAAACCTTAGCTGCTGCCGGAAGATTAACGGAAATTGTTGGCGAAAAAGCATTGCCCTTAGATCAATTTTCAAGAAGAATTGGCATAGTTCGTGCAGCTGAAGCTGCTTTGGTTGAAGCAAAAAAAAATGCAACAAGTAATATGATGGTGGAGAGTTTTACAAAAGGCGTAAATGCTTACATCAAACAACTTAAAAAAGCCGACTTACCACTCGAATATAAATTAATAGGCTATGAACCGGAAAATTGGACGCCTTTAAAATGCGCATTACTAATGAAATTTATGGCGAAAGATTTAACGTATTACGATGCGGATGTGGAATATACTAATGCGTTGCATCTTTACGGCAAAGAAATTTTTGAAAAATTATATCCTGATTTTCCGCCACCTGCATTGGACCCAATTATTCCGGTTGGCACAAAATGGAATTTCAGATCGGTAGATACTTTCTCAACAAAAACAAATACAAATTTATATAGTGCGCTTTATGCTAAACCTTATTCGGAGTTTTACCCATCTAAATTTTTAGGAAGTAATAATTGGAGTGTAAATGGAAGTAAAACAGCATCGGGCAAACCCATTTTGTGTGGCGATCCGCATTTAGGCTTAAATCTTCCTTCTATTTGGTATGCCGTTCAGTTACATTGTCCGACCATAAATGTTGAAGGCGTTACCATTCCCGGAGCACCCGGAGTTATTATCGGACACAATGAAAATATTGCTTGGAGCGTAACCAACGCAGAACGTGATGTTATTAATAATTATTCAGTTGAATACAATGCAGACAAAACAAAATACAAATTTGGCAATGAATTTATTCCTTTCGATTACGATGTTGAAGTGTATAAAATAAAAGGTGGAAAAGATGTTACTGACAGCATTAGAATGGCAAAAGTAGGCTCTATTGTGTATGATGAACATTTCGGAAAGATTGACGATAAAAAACACATTGCTACGTATTGGCGCGCTGAAGAACCTTCAAATGAAATAATGGCATTTTATTATTTGAACAAAGCAAAAAATCAGCAAGATTATTTAAAAGCGATAGATTATTTTGCGTGTCCGGGACAAAATTTTGTGTATGCCGACAAAGAAAACAATATTTCGATAAAACAACAAGGCAATTTTATGTTGCGCACCAATGCCGGTGATGGTTCTTTTGTAACGCCATTAGCTGATGCTAATCTTGCACAATTAAAAGCCAGAATTCCAAGCGACCAAAATCCATACATCTTAAATCCGGAAAGAGGTTTTTGCAGTAGCGCTAATCAAAATCCTGTCGGAAAAGCATATCCTTATTTAACTAATGGTCGATATGAGAATTACAGAAACAGAGTAATCAATTCCACATTGGCAAATGCACAAAATATTACTTGGAAAGATATGGCGGCTTTGCAAAACAACAATTTAAGTTTATTGGCAAAAGAAATCTTGCCGACATTATTAACGTATATTTCTGTAGATAATGACGAAACTGCCAATAAAATTTTTGGGGCTTTAAAGGTTTGGAATTACGAAGCTGATATAGCACTAACTGCACCATCTTATTTCTACAAATTTTGGAGTTTAATAGAAGCAACAACTTATGATGAAATGAGTGACAGCAAAGCATCTTTCATTTTGCCGGAAAATTATAATACAGCAAATTTGATTATTAATGAACCTAAACTTTCTATTTTCGATATAAAAAATACAGATACGATTGAGACAGCAAAAAACGTCATCAATATTGCTTTCCAAAAAACTGTTGATTATTTTAAATCTCATAACGTAGAAAATAAAAACAGCGTGCTTTGGCAACATTATAAACATACTTCTGTTACGCACTTAGCTGAAATCAACGCATTTTCTATCACCGATATTCCAATTGGCGGTTACAATAATATTGTAAATGCTGCAGCAGAAAAAACAGGACCTTCTTGGCGTATGATTGTTGATTTTAAAACGGGAAAACCGCAATGTTACGCTGTTTATCCGGGCGGACAAACGGGCAATGTTGGCTCCAAATATTACACAGAATTTATTGACAAATGGAGCAAAGGTGAATACTATACTTTCCATTTCTTCGACAATAAAAAACAAGCATTAGATGCCATTCAAAAAAAATAAAAAATAAATACGATGATTATTATAAAGATTAGTTTAATCGCCATATTGAGTTTCTTGCTTACCTTGTTTTTGCCTTGGTATCTTCCTTTTATTGTCTGTTTTTTAGTTGGATTATTGCTATCCAATAAGCCCGGAAATAATTTTATTGCCGGTGCACTTGGCGTTGGAATTTTTTGGCTGATTTACACTTTGTATTTAGATTTCAATAACCAACATATTTTAAGTCATAAGATAGCACAACTATTTTCTGAAAGTTTACAAACCAACATTTCATCGGGAATTCTAATAGCTATAACTGTATTAATTGGCGTTCTTTTAGGTGGATTAAGTGCATTTTCAGGTGCGATGATTATGCATGATGAAACCACACAACGCTTACAGAAATCAGTTAAAACAAAACGCTATAAACTCAACTTAAAATAAACTACTGCATTATTTAACTCTTGTTACATTGTTTTAAACGAAGACTTAAGTAATTTCGGCACAAATAAATTCAATATGCCAAGAATAATACAACACGACTCAATGCCTTCAACAATGGCAATGTATGCCGGCGTTGCATCTACATTTATAAAAAAAGGAAAAGGCAACTTGCCAGATATTTCTGTACAGTTAAATGATGCTGTTATTACACCAAAAGAATTAAAAAAATACAATAAAGTTTGTGGCTTCGATCATCAATTAATCGTGCCATCCACTTTTGTACATGCTTATACTTTTCCATTACAAATGAATTTACTTAGTCAGCCGGAAGTACCTTTTCCGCTTGCCGGATTAATTCATTTCGCTAATTCCATTAAACAATACAGACCTTTATATATCGGCGAAAAATTTACTATTACGTGTAAGTTGGGCAATTTAATTGCACACGATAAAGGTCAAGCATTTGAAGTGTTGAGTTATGCCGATGTAAACGGAAAAAGAATTTGGGAAGACACCAGCATTTATCTCTTTAAAGGTAAAGAAGGCATTGGAAATGTGTTGGAATGGGAACAACCTGAACTGCATGAAAATTGCATCAAAGAAAGTTGGACTTTAGCAAAATATTTAGGCTATGATTTTGCACAAGCTTCCGGCGATTTTAACCCAATTCATTTGCATCCATTAACGGCAAAATTATTCGGATTTCAAAGTCATATCATTCATGGCATGTGGAATGTTGGCAGGATTTTATCGAAGTTAGAAAATAGAGTAGATAAAAGTTACGAGCTTACTGTTTTATTTAAAACGCCTGTTTTTCTGCCGGCAACTATTATCTTCCGAAATGAAAAAACAGACAAAGGTTTCAACTTTGACGTGGTAGATAAAACACAAGAAAAACCGCATCTAAAAGGGTATATTAATAAAATATAATATTCTATATACTTGATAAAAAGTTTATAGAATTGCTACATTTGTGCTGATTCAACGACTATAGGTTGAAGCAAACGAATGACAGAAAAGAATAATCCGTACGAAGCACTTCGCTATAAAGAATTTCGATTTTATATTTTTGCAAGATTGTTTATTACGCTTGCACTTACCATGCAAGCAGTAGTTATTGGTTATGAAATTTACGATTTAACAGGCTCTAAATTATTGCTGGGTTTTGTTGGACTTACAGAAGCCATTCCGGCAATTGGCAATGCCATGTATGGCGGTTATGTTGCCGACAAATCCGACAAACGCTCCATGTTGATTTTGTATGTCAGCCTATATACAATTATGTGTGTTGCTTTGTTAGTATTTACACATAGTTGGACAATACAAACACTGGGAAAAAGAGATGCTGTGATTGGCATTTTTGTTATCATTTTTCTTTCCGGCATTGCTCGCAGTTTTTCCGGTCCGGCATCGTTTGGTTTATTGGCTCAAGTAGTACCACGCCAACTTTATCCGAATGCCGTTATTTGGAGTAGTTCAGCTTGGCAAACCGGTGCAGTAATTGGTCCGGCAATCGGTGGTATGTTGCTCGGACAAATGGGCATCACATTTACATTCAGTAGTATCATCATCTTATTAATAATTGCTTTAATAGCACTTTGGCAAATTGAAAAAAAGCCGATACAATATGTTCCTCAAAACGAAACAGCTTTCGAAAGTGCGATGCAAGGCTTGCGATTTGTATTTCACAACAAAGTAATTTTGTCTTGTATTTCTTTAGATTTATTTGCTGTTTTATTTGGTGGCGCAGTTGCTTTATTGCCGGTTTATGCGAAAGATATTTTACACGTTGGTGCCGAAGGTTTAGGTTTTTTGCGAGCTGCTCAAGCTGCCGGTGCTATAATGATGTTGCTCTTTTTAGCCTATTTCCCGATTAAGAAAAATGCCGGCATAAAATTATTGGCTGCAGTATTCGGTTTCGGTGTTTTCATCATCCTTTTTGGTATTAGTAAAATATTTTGGTTCTCGATGTTTTGTTTGATGATGAGTGGCGCTTTAGATGGTGTGAGTGTATCTATACGAGGAACGATAGTGCAATTAGCCACGCCGGATAATATGCGCGGAAGAGTTTCTGCCGTGAATAATATGTTTATAGGTTCTTCAAACGAAATTGGCGAGTTTGAAAGTGGTGGCACTGCAGCCTTAATGGGCACTATTCCTGCCGTAATTTTCGGTGGATGTATGACTTGTATCGTGGTAATTGTTACCTATTTTATTTCGCCATCTTTGCGAAAAATGGAAATCGACGAAAAAATACTGATGTCCAATACAACATCTTAATACCTACTTCTTCCTAAATTTAACTTAATGAATTATAACATATCTTGATTATAATACTGCTCTTAATTAACGATATTTGTTTTCTATATAAATCTTTACAACAATGAAAAAAAATATTTCATTTCTCATTTTGTTTATGTTCATTTTATTGAACAATTCAAGCTATGCTCACACAGGAAACAAGAATAAAAACAAGCCAGATACTTCGAAACTAAAGATTAGTCAAGTAATTGACTATTTAAAAAATAATTCGACGCTAACGGATGAGAAAGCAAAAGAAATAAATCAATTTCTTAAAAATGAAACTCCACTTCCGCTTAATCCTTTAGTTCGTTATGGTAAATTAGCAAATGGATTAACCTATTACATTCAAAAAAATACAAAACCTGAAAATAGAGTTGAATTGCGATTAGCGGTCAATGCCGGTTCTAACCAAGAAGATTCTACACAAAAAGGATTAGCGCATTTTGTTGAACATATGGCATTTAATGGCAGTAAACATTTCTCTAAAAATGATTTGGTTAATTATTTAGAAAGCATCGGAACAAAATTTGGTGCGCACTTAAATGCTTATACCAGTTTTGATGAAACGGTATATATGTTGCAATTACCAACAGATAAAAAAGAAATTTTGGATAAAGGTTTATTAGTGTTGGAAGATTGGGCTGGCGGATTAACTTTTGATACTACTGAAATCAACAAAGAACGTGGTGTTGTATTTTCGGAATGGCGAAGTGGCTTAGGTGCTTCTCAACGTATGAGAGATAAATATTTACCGAAATTATTTTACAATTCAAGATACGCAGAGCGCTTACCTATCGGCGATACAGCAATCATTTTACATGCGCCTTATGTACGTTTAATCTCCTTTTATAAAACTTGGTATCGTCCGGATTTGATGTCTGTTATCGTAGTTGGCGACATCAATGTGGATTCTATGGAAATGGAAATCAAGCAAAGATTTAGCAAATTAAAAAATCCGACAAATGAAAAACCAAAAATCGTTTATACTTTACCTGAACATAAAAACACAATTATTTCTATTTGCACCGACCCGGAAGCAATGTATTCGCAAGTGATGTTGATGTATAAACATCCTGCTGAAAATGAAAATTCTATTAAAGGTTATAGAAATTATTTACTCAATAATTTATTTAATAGTATGCTAAATGATCGTTTGCAAGAATATACTTTAAAGCCAGAACCTCCTTTTATTGCTGCCTATTCCGGTTACGATAGAATTACAAGAGCAAATGATGCTTATTCGCTAACAGCTATTACTAAAAGCGACCAAACTGTAGATGCTTTAAAAGTTTTACTGACAGAAAATGAACGTTTATTAAAATTTGGATTTACAGAATCGGAATTAGCTCGACAAAAAACTGCGTTGCTAACTTCATACGTGAATGCATTTAGCGAAAAAGATAAAACTGAATCGTCCAACTTTGCAAGTGAATATGTTAGTAATTTCTTGGAAGATATTTCTGCTCCAGGTATTGAAAAAGAATTAGCCTTAGCAAAAGAAATATTACCAACAATAACATTACAAGAAATTAATAATTTACCTAAACAATTTATTACAGATGACAATTGTGTCATTGTTTTAACTGCACCTGAAAAAGAGAAAAAATTCTTGCCTTGGGAAAATAATATCAAAGATATTATAGCAAAAATAAAGCAAGACACCATTTTACCATATACAGATAAAACAAGCGACCAACCGCTTGTTGCCGAAAATCTCAAAGGTTCGCCGGTTGTTAAAGAAACCAAAAATGAAAAATACGACATCACTACTTTAGAATTAAAAAATGGCGTACGAATTTTATTAAAGCCAACTACTTTTAAAAATGACGAAATATTAATGAGTGCTTATAGCAATGGTGGTACTTCGCTCTATGATGATAGCGATTTCATGAGTGCAGATTATTCAAATTCAATAGTTGATAATGCCGGAATTGCCGATTTTGATTTAGTTACGTTGCAAAAAATGTTGACTGGAAAATCAGTAAGTGTTTCACCTTATGTTGGTGAATTGTCTGAAGGATTTAATGGCAACAGCACGCAAAAAGATGTAGAAACGATGTTGCAGTTGACCTACTTATACTTTACAAATCCACGAAAATCATTGGAAGATTTTAATTCGTTCATGACAAAACAAAAAGCTATTGCGGAGAATATGAATGCTAATCCAAATTATTATTTTGCTGACAAATTCCAAAATATCATTTATCAAAATAATATTCGAAGAGGATTGACTACTATAGAAAAATTAAACAAAATTGATTTCGAAAAAGCTTATAAAATTTATCAAGAACGCTTTAGCAATGCAGCCGATTTTACGTTTATTTTCGTCGGTAATTTTGATATAGAAAAATTAAAACCGTTATTAGAAACCTATCTTGGAAGCATTCCATCTACTGAAAATAAAGAAACTTGGAAAGATCCAAATATTACAAAAGCAAGTGGTGTGGTGCATTCATTGATTAAAATGGGCGAAACTCAAAAAGATTTAGTCGGCATTCATTTTCATGGACAAATTACTTGGACAGATGACAATGATTATATTTTTAATTCGATGTTGAAGGCTTTAAATATAAAATTACGTGAGGCCTTACGCGAAGATAAAGGTGGCGTTTACGGTGTTAGCGTTCGTGGTGCATTTGTCGAGCGTCCGAAAAATGCGTATGGCATCAGCATACAATTTAATACAGAACCTACTCGCGAGAAAGAACTCACGCAATTAGTTTATCAAACTTTAGATACTTTAAAGGAAAAAGGTGTAAGCGAAGAAATCATCAAGAAAGTGCAAGAAACACAACGCCGAGAACGCGAAACAGATTTGAAAGAAAATAATTTTTGGTTGAGCACTATTCAATATTACGACCAATACAACAAGAATATTGCTGATATGGAAAATTACTCCAAGCAAATAGACAACTTAAATGCACAAGCATTAAAAGAAGCATTTAATAAATATTTTGACATGAAAAATTATATCGAAGTTGTTTTAGAACCGGAGAAAAAGGAATAAAAAATAGATATTTTTGATGAAGAAATAATCTGATTGGAGTAACCATTAAAATTGCTTTTACTTCATTTTTTCCTAACTTTGATTAATGTGGATATTGATTAGTCCTTGGTTTTTAAAGTGGTTCACACCCAAAAATATTTCAGGAATTACGATTTTCCCTTTTATTATTTTGGACAAAAACTCCTTGCGAAATGATAAAACATTTATCAACCACGAACTCATCCATATTTACCAACAAATGGAATTATTTATTCTTCTGTTTATAATTTTTTATTATCTCGAATATTTGTATCGACTGCTTCAATATAAAAATGCCGACAAAGCTTATCGAAATATTTCCTTTGAACGTGAAGCTTACGCAAATGAATCCAATTATGACTACCTAAAAACAAGGAAATGGTTTTCTTTTATTAAATATTGGTAAATCGGTGCGGAATTTGATAAATAAAAGGATAATTTTACAAAAAAATAAGTCATATAATATGCAAGAAATCAATGTATTTGTAGTAGATGATCACCAAATTTTTTTGGATGGAATAATTTCTTTATTAGAAGATGAACCGAATATAAAAATTGTAGGAACAGCACACAATGGCAAACAAGCAGTAGAAGATATAAAAAAGACAAATGCTGATGTTGTGTTAATGGATATCAATATGCCGGAAATGGACGGCATTGAAGCAACCAAGCATCTCAAAAAAGCAAATCCGAATATTAAAATTTTGATGCTAACCATGCACAGCGAACCGCGTTTTATAAAAGAATGTTTGGAAATTGGTGCGAAAGGTTATGTATTAAAAAATATTTCTAAAGATGATTTATTAAAAGCAATAGATGCTGTTTACCAAGACAAACCTTATTTAGACCAAGATGCGCAAGAAAAATTAATTTCTGCGATGTCGAATACAGAAGATGAAGATGATAAAAATTATGATGAATTAGCCGCGCAAATTACACAACGCGAATTGGAAATTTTACAATTGATTGCATTGGGTTTAACCTCTCAAGATATTGCAACGAAATTATTCATCAGCAAAAATACAGTGGAAACACATCGAAAAAATATGCTGGCAAAAATGAACGTAAACAATACCGCTGCATTATTAAAAATTGCGTATAAGAAAGGATTAGTGTGAGTGAGTTAGATGTTAGTTATTAGTTATTAGTATTTTCTTTCATCTTACTACTTAATACTTAATACTCAAAAAATCTATTGCCCTTTCTCCCATTCTACAAATTTCTCAATTTCTTTGTCGAGAGTTTTGAGTAATATACCTAACAACAACACATCATCTAATCCGCCGATAAATGGAATAAAATCAGGCAAAGCATCAATAGGACTTACTATATATACTAATGCACTAATGCCAATAAAAATAGAAGTTAGAGAAACATCATTGTATTTTTTTAATCGCCAAGCATCAATTAAGCGCAATAAATCTTTTATGCGTTCGAAGTTGTCCGCATATTTTTGAACTGTAAATTCCAAGGAATCATAAATGCGTTTCAATAAATTTTCTAACAATGCGCTCGACGCCATTAATGCTTGAACTCTTTCCGTTGTTTCCGGATAATAGCGTTGAATAAATTTATCTAAGAAGGAAGTTTTACTCATGCTTTTTTCTGTTCTTGTTCACTTTCCCAAGCCATAAATCGCTCAATCTCCTTATTCAACATTCGAATCAAAAATCCAAGCACAAAAATATCATCTAATTGCCCGATTATCGGAATAAAATCAGGAATTAAATCTAATGGATTTACAAAATATAAAAGTGCGGCAATTACCGAAATAATTGATTTCGTCGAAACATTTTTATAGTCGCCTTTTAACCAAGCACGCAACATACGTGCAAGTGCTATTACTGAATCTTGAAATTTATAAAAGGATTCTGAAGCTTCACCAATTTTCAAAAATACTTCATCTATCAATTTAGACACACTTGTCCCAGAAGTAATCATTCGCTCAGCTCGTTTGTATAGAAAATCAAAAATTGCTTGCATAATCAATCATCTAAAATAAAAAAAATACTTAACTCAAACGCTTTTTGTAATCATCATATCCAAATTTTTGTATTAAAGTATAGCTGCCATCTTGTTTTAAAATGCCAATATCCGGCAAATTGATGCCATTAAATGTCGTGGTTTTTACCATCGTATAATGAATCATATCATCAAAAATAATTCTATCTCCTATTTTCAATTCCTTTTCAAAACACCAAGTGCCCATCACATCGCCGGCAAGACAACTCATTCCTCCTAAATTATATTCGTACTCACTATTTTCAACTGCGCCCAAAACAGTAGGTTTATATGGCATTTCCAAGCAATCTGGCATGTGACAAGTAAACGAAACATCTAACATTGCTGTTGGATTATTTCCATTTGGAACGATATCCAAAACAGTAGAAACCAACACACCGGTTTGCCAACCTACGGCACTTCCGGGCTCTAAAATTATTTCTTTTATGTTGGGATATTTTTGTTTGAATGCTTTTAAAAGTTGAATTAAATGCTCGGGTTCATAATCTTTCCTTGTAATGAGATGTCCGCCACCAAAATTCAACCATTTTGCCTGCTTGATGAGCGGTTCGTATAATTTTTCAAAAGATGCTAATACGCGTTCCAAAGTATAAGAAGTATTTTCGCACAACGCATGAAAATGTAAACCTTCAATTCCATCAGGTAAAACATCGCTTAATAAATTACTTGCAATACCTAATCTTGAGTTCGGCGATGCCGGATTATATAAATCAGTAGTTATCTCTGAATAGCCCGGATTTACACGCAAACCATACGAAATATCTGATTTCAATTTTGGTTTAAATTGCTCATATTGCGACAAAGAATTGAACGTAATATGCGAAGAAATTGCTTGGATTTCGTCGAATTCTGTTGGCACATAAACCGGACAATACGTATGAGCTTTTACGTTCATTTTTTCAAAAACCAATTTAGCTTCGTGTAGCGAGCTTGCCGTTGCGCCATGTAAATATTGCTTCACCAAAGGAAATACATGATGAAATGAAAATCCTTTCAAAGCACAAATGATATGCACGCCGGCTTCATCTTGAACGCGTTTTAATAAGGTTAGATTTTGAATTAATTTTTCTTCTTCTAACACATAAGCCGGCGATGGAATATTGTTGTAGTTCATTAATTTTTATTTCGTAAATAAGTTGCTAACATACTTAAAAAAGGCAAACTTTCAGCATAAGCTGTTTGCTCATATTCTAAGCCAAGTTGCAGATGTTGATAATATAAAGTTAAATGTTCAAAGTAGTATTTTTCTGATTCTACAAACCAAGCTAAATCTTTATAAAAATGCGCTAAAAACCATTTTTCTAACAAGCGTGCTGTTCTGCCATTGCCATCTTCGAAAGGATGAATTTTTACAAACACAAGATGAATACAAGCAGCAAAAAATAAAATTTGCTCGTCGGTTAATTTTTGGTTTAATAAATAATCAATATCAGCAAACAATTTTTTCATTTCTATCTCCACAATTTTTGGAGATGCCGCAACATAAACTATTCTTCCATTTGTATTGATTATCCATTCAGGATGCTGTCTTATTTTTCCTCTTGATGATGCAACTAAAATATGTTGAGTAATTTTTTGATGAACAGTAATTAAATTATCATAATTCAAAGTAGAATTTCGTGCAAAAGAATACGCATCAAATAAATCATCAGCACGTTGCGTATAATTTGGAGTAAATTGTGCCGCCGAAAATTTATGTTTTAAAAAACTATCTAACTCAATTTCTTCGCCTTCAATTTTGGAAGAATAAACGGAAGAAACAGAAGAAAAAAAAGCAAAATTATCCGAAGTAATTTCTGATGTAGTTATCAAATTTAATTTTTCATTTATAGAAAAATCAATTTGATTTTTATAATCATCAAACAAAAAATTGGGAAGTATTTGCAATTGCATAAACAAAAATACTTATTCTATATTCAAGTTGCAAAACTGAAATGTATCGCCATCAAACAAGCCTTTGTCGCTGAGTTTTAAACTCGGAATCACCAACAATGCCATAAATGAAAGCGACATAAACGGCGAATGTAAAGTGCAACCTAACGCCTTCGCAGCCTTTACCAATTCTGTATATTTCTCGGCAACAACTTCACAACTATCAGTACTCATCAAACCGGCAACAGGCAAAGGCAAAACATTTGTGTGGTCGCCGTCAGCAACGGACAAACCGCCTTTTTGCTCAATAATAGCATTTACGGCATTGCAAATACTTTTATCGTCAACGCCAACCACAATAATATTGTGCGAATCGTGTGCAACAGATGATGCTAAGGCACCGCATTTCAATCCAAAATTTTTGATACAAGCAACAGCAATTGGTTGCTCTTGATAACGATTTACAACAGCAATTTTTAAAATATCATCTTCAATATTCGATAAAAAATTTCCTGCTTCGTCTAATCGAACATTTCCGATATGTGTTTTGGTAATGAGCTGTCCGTCCAACACCTCAATAGCTCTTACTTTATTTGAAGTAAGTTGACATTGAAATTGATTTTCATTTTTTGGTTGAATAGAAAAATGATTAATTACTTTTTCAGGTTGTGTTTCAATAAGACTATTATTGTGTTGTGCCACTAATTTTCCATCAATGTATGTCTCTAAGATTTGAAATTGCTCAAGATTATTTATGATGATAAAATCTGCCGAATCATTTTCTCGCAATAAACCAACATTGAGTTTATAATGCAACACAGGATTGACGCAAGCAGCACGCAACACATGAAAAAGATTTATGCCTTTTTCCAATGCACGTTGCACTAATAGGTTGATATGACCAAGCATTAAATCGTCCGGATGTTTATCATCTGAACAAAACATGATATGGTTGGGATAGTCGTGCAGTAAGTCAATCAACGCATCAAAATTTTTGGCGGCACTTCCTTCTCTTATCAACACTTTCATGCCGTGTTCTAATTTGAATTTTGCTTCTTCAAACGTAAAACATTCGTGGTCGGTAGAAATGCCGGCTTGTATATAATTAATAGCATCTTCGCCTGTTAATCCAGGCGCATGACCATCAACAGGTTTGTTGTATTTTTGGGCAACCGCAATTTTATCCATTACTAATTTATCGCGCATTAACACGCCGGGATAATTCATCATTTCTGCTAAATAGTTGATATCATCTCTCGACATTAATTCCTCAATATCTTCGGTAGTAAGTTCGGCACCTGCTGTTTCAAATGATGTTGCAGGCACGCAAGATGGCGCACCGAAATTAAATTTAAACGGACATTTATTTCCATTTTCTATCATGTAATAAACGCCAGCTTTGCCAAGTACATTGGCAATTTCGTGTGGATCGGAAACAGTGGCAACTGTACCATGAATGACGGCTTTCTTGGCAAATTCAGTCGGCACCAACATCGAACTTTCTATATGCACATGCGCATCTACAAAACCCGGCAATATATACGTTTCTAACTGCTCATCAATTTTATCTATTGATTTTATTTTTCCATTTTCAATGTTTAATTGTGCCGGAAAAATTTGTTGATTAAATAGGTCAATATAATTGGATTTTACTTGCATATTTTCTGATTTAGTAATCCATTTCAATTCAAACTTTCATTCTATAAAAAACAAAAAACTTCGCAGTAAAACTGCGAAGTTTAAATATACTACTTTTTAATGTTGATTAATATTCGTGTGGCAACACCGGATTGATTTCTTCTTGCCATGGCAAACCGTATTTTCCAATTTGCGACATAAATGGATCCGGATCCATTTCTTCGGTATTATACACACCCGGTTTCATCCAAATACCTTCTAACATCAACTTCGCTCCTAACATTGCCGGAACACCTGTAGTGTAGCTTACACCTTGTGCTTTCGCATCGTTGTAGGCATCTTGATGTTTGCAGTTATTCCAAATAAAATACGTTTTATCTTTTCCATCTTTAATACCTTTTATTTGGCAACCGATTGAAGTTTCGCCTGAATAATTTTCGCCCAAAGAACCCGGCTCTGGCAACAAGGCTTTCAAAAATTCTATCGGAATAATTTCTCGTCCTTGGAATAGAATAGGTTTTATTGAAGTGATGCCGATATTTTGCATTACTTCTAAATGTTTTAAATATTGCTCGCCGAAAGTCATCCAAAAACGAGCACGTTTTATCGTTGGGAAATTTTTCACTAAAGATTCCAATTCTTCGTGATACAATAAATACGATTCTTTTGGTCCGATATTAGGATATTCTATAGGTTTATGAATAGACATTGCCGGAATAATTTTCCATTCGCCATTTTCCCAATATTTACCATCTTGCGTAATCTCACGGATATTAATTTCAGGATTGAAGTTGGTAGCAAATGCTTGTCCGTGGTCGCCTGCATTGCAATCTACAATATCTAAATAATGCATTTCATCAAAATGATGTTTGGCTGCATGTGCCACATAAATTTGAGATTGTCCCGGATCGAAACCACAACCCAACAACGCCATGATTCCTTTTTCCTTAAAGCGTTCTTGATAAGCCCATTGCCAAGAATACTCAAATTTTGCTTCATCTTTGGGTTCATAATTTGCCGTATCTAAATAATGAACGCCGGTTTCCAAACACGCATCCATAATCGTTAAATCTTGATAAGGCAATGCGATATTCATCACTAAATCCGGTTTAAACTCGTTGATTAATGCAACAATTTCCGGCACATTATCGGCATCTAAAGCTGCTGTTTGAATTTTCATATTTTTTATATCGGCAGCAATGGCATCGCACTTGGATTTAGTACGACTTGCCAACATAATTTCGCTGAAAACTTCCGGAACGGAAGCGCACTTGCGAACAACGACATTACCTACGCCACCGGCACCGATAATTAGAACTCTTTTTCCCATTTTATAAGCATTTATTTTTGAAAATTTGAAAAGACAAAAGTACAAAATGCATTAGAAGTAGTTGCATTAATTTTTGTTTGACTTTATAAATTTTTAGAATAATAAAGGTTGTTTAGCAAACGAATGTTCATGTTCGAGTAGCCATTGCTTTCGCCAAAGTCCACCTGCATAACCTGTCAGTGTTCCATTCTTCCCTATTACACGATGACAAGGCACAACGATAGCAAATGGATTTTTTCCGTTTGCTGATGCGGCTGCACGAATGCATTTTTCATCACCTAAATGAATGGCTAATTGTTGGTAAGATATAGTTTTACCAAAAGGAATTTGTTGAAGTTGTTGCCATACTTTATGTTGAAATGTTGTGCCGAAAAAATGTAATGGTAAAGAAAATGTTTGTTTATCCTTAAAAAAATAATCGTGTAATTGTTGTTTAGCTAGTCGAGTAATTACATTCTCATGCTTATCAGCATTATCTAATATACTTTCACTAACATCATCTAAAAATAAAATATGTAGAATAGCGTTTTCATCAGCCAATATTTCAATTATTCCTATTGGCGAATTAAAATATGAAATATAAGATTTTTCTTTTCCCAAATTATTTCAAACTTCTATAATAAGTAAAAATATCTTTGAGCGATTTTTTGGGTTTAAATCCAAACGTTTTTTCAAATAGACTTCCATCTAAAATTACAGGATATTTAAAATAATTAATTAGATACGATGGAAATGATTTCCATTTTAAAAATTTAGAAATAGCTTCGGTAAGTTGAGGTGGAATAGAAGGAATTGGAATTGGATTTGAGCCTGCAGCTTTAATAGCATCTTGAAAGCCGATATAATCGCTCGGCGCAATATTGTAAATACCGGGTTTATTTTTTTCAAAAGCTAAACAGATGGCATCGCGCATATCATCAATATGAATGAATTGCATCAACGGAGAAAAGCCCCAAAGTACCGGTGCTCTTTTCTCAGATAATAATTTAGAAAACGTATTGCGAACGCCAGGACCGGCAATATTGCATGGGCGTAAAATCGTGATGTTTAATTCCGGATGTTTGTACAAATAAATGGTTGATAAATTTTCCAACTCAACTGAATCGACTAAATCCATAGTTAATTCTGATGCTTTCAATGGAGTAAGTTCATCTAACAAAGATGGATTATATGCTGATGCTCCATAGACGAAATAGGTAGATAATACGACCACTTTGGGAACATTGTATTTTCTGGCTAAGTCAAATAATTTTCTGGTGCCGATGACGTTGGCATTGTAGCGAGTAAAGCGATTTAATTCTTGTGCGGAAATTCTTCCGAGATGTATAATGCCATCGAATTGATGTTCGCGAAAGATATCTTCAAATATTCTTTTATTAAAATCTATTTTATAGCTTTCAACCGGAATTCCTAAATCTACTTTAGTACGAAAATCTACTGCAACAATTTTATACTCAATTTTTAATTGCTCGATTACTTTTTTTGCTAATGCTCCGGCTGCTCCGGTAACTAATATTTTCTTTTTTGGTTCCATATTTATTTTTTAAATGGATTCTTATTTTTTTATGTTTGATTTCTTTTGTTTTCTCTCAGCATAATAGGCATCTCTCATTTCTTTTCCTTCTGCCATTAAATTCTTTATAGCATCTTTCACTTGTTCAACGCGTGGCAACACATCAGATTCTTTATATACATCATTATCAAAATATAATGGTTTGCCGAAATGAATATACACTTTTGATGGAAAAATATAAGGAATAACTAAAGGTGCAACCGGCATACCCAATATTTTAGCTAAAGGTTTAATGTCTGCATAAGAACGAATAGTTTCTTCCATACCTACCACACTAACCGGAATGATGGGTGTGTTTGTTTTCATAGCTAAATGCATAAAACCATTACCGAAACGTTGTAATTGATAGCGATGTTTATAAAGTTTATTTGAGCCTCTTACGCCTTCAGGAAACACAATAATAGCTTCTTCATTATTCAACATTTTAGTACAATTCACCGGATCGCCAATTACGGCTCCAACGGAACTCAACCAATTACCAATAAACGGAACCGATGGTAAAAATCGCTCTATCATCGCCTTTGGTGCGCGAGGTGCATCCGGATTCGACAACATTGCATAACCCACTAACATGCCATCAAAAGGAAGTTGACCACTATGATTTGATATAACCAAACATCTTCCTTCTTTAGGAATATTATCTAATCCGAAAGCCTCTACTTTGTATATTTTATCATATAGATATTTGGCAAAACGGACATTGTTCCTAAAATTTTTTACGTTCAATCCCCAAGGGTCAAAACCATGCGAACCAATGGAATTAGGAAATGCCTTGATGTATTCATCTATTGAATTATTTCCTAAAATTTTATCAATGAGCGATTTATTTTCTTTTGCCATTTTAAATTGAATTCTAAATAGTTATTATGGTCTAATAAGTGAGAAATTATTGCTATTTTGCAATCTAAATTTACAAACTAAATGCGTATTAAAATAATTGATTATAATAAATTAAGATTAACCTATTTATTATTCGTGTCTATCTTTCTTTTGACTGCCTGCACCAAAGAAACAACCGGTCAGAAAGATGAGGAAGATATTTTACTCTCAAAGAATTACAATGAAGTTTGCTTTTTAATGACGCATAATGCCATGAATAATTCAGAAAAAGGTTATTTAATTCCTAATCAAACACATTCTATTACAAAACAACTTCAAAATGGCGTGCATGGTTTGATGATTGACACGTACGATGGCTCTAACGACATTGCACAAACGTATCACGGTGTCGCCTTTATGGGTTCACAAAATTTAGTAGATGTTCTACAAGAAGTGAAAGATTATTTAGTTTCTAATCCGAAAAAAATAGTTAGCATAATTTTTGAAAATAATGGAAGCAATACTCAACTTGAAAAAGCGATTGATAGTATTGGACTAAATACATTTACTTATATTCATACAAACGGTACAACTTGGCCGACCTTACAAGAAATGGTTGATAATAATACACGTTTAGTTTTATTTGTTGAACAAGATAAACAACCAAGAGCTTCATATCTTATGTATGCTTGGGGCACTATCTTCGATACAAAATATACTTATAAGAATGTAAGCGAATTTGATACCGACGTTAATCGAGGTGGCAGTGGCAGTAAAGAATTATATTTAGTAAATCATTGGCTTTCTAATGGATTAGGTTTGCCGGATAAGAATTTGGCGCCACAAGCTAACAAACATGAAGTAGTCAGTAAACGTGTACAAGATTGCGCTACTACAAACAATCATTTTATCAATTTTTTAGGCGTTGATTTTTATGAAATTGGCGATGTAAAAATAGTAGTGGATTCTATTAATGGAATTAATTAACTCGATTTAATTTCAGAATCATATTTACTAATACTACACGAGTTTCATCATCTTACATAAGAAAACAAAAAACTATGGCAATACAAGTAATAGGAACCGGAATGGGCAGAACCGGCACCATGTCTTTAAAAAATGCATTAGAAATTTTAGGCTTCAATAAATGCCATCACATGATTGAAGTAATGCAAAATAAAGGGCAAGTGGAGCAATGGACGACTTTAGAAAACGGCGGCAAAGTGGATTTCGATGCTTTATTAAACGGATATGCTTCGATTGTAGATTTTCCCGGATCGCTATATTACAAAAAATTGATGCAAAAATATCCTGATGCAAAATTCATTCATACCGTTCGTAATCCTGAAGATTGGTATAAGAGTTGCAGAAATACAATTTACAATTTACCTCGAGGCTTTAAACGCAAAGCGATGAAAACAATTGGCATTTTCAAGCCTGACGTTGCGCATGTAGCCAAAGTTTTCGATTATGTTGATTTATCAATTTGGGATGGTTTATTCAAAGGAAATTTTGAAGATAAAGAATCCAGCATCCGCATTTTTAATGAATGGACGGAAGAAGTAAAATGCACTATTCCATCCGAAAAATTATTAATCTTTCAAGCAAAAGAAGGTTGGGAACCATTATGTAATTTCTTAGACAAACCTATTCCTGAAGTTCCTTATCCAAATGTCAACAATACAGCTGAATTTTTGGAAAGAAAAAAAGCAAAGTTTAAGTTCTAATTTTTAAAAAGATGTATGAAAAAAGCCGAGCATTTTTGCTCGGCTTTTCTTATTTAATCTGTGATATTAATCGACAAATAATTCTCCTTTATCAGCTTTTTCTTGTAGCAATTTTGGCACTGCAAATCGTTCGCCGTATTTAGCTTCTAATTGCTTCGCTCTTTCAATAACATTTTTCAAACCTGCTCCATTAATGTATTGCAATGTTCCACCGTTAAATGGTGAAAATCCCCAACCGAAAATAGAACCAATATTGGCATCGGCAACCGAACGTAAAACACCTTCTTCCAAGCAACGCACCGTATCTAATGCTTGAACGATTAACATTCTATCTATTATTTCTTGTTGTTCTAAAGGCGTTTGTTGTGGAAATATATTTGTTAATTCTGGCCATAAATATTTTGTTCCGCCTTGCGGATATTCGTAAAAACCGGCACCTGCAGCTTTACCCGGTCTATTGGCTGCTAATAATTTTTCACACACATCAAAACCCGGATGATGTGGTGCCGATTTTCCTTCTGCTGCTAAATCTTTTTCGGTTTGTTTGCGAATATGATCCATCAACTTCATACTCACTTCATCAGTTAATGCTAAAGGACCAACCGGCATTCCTGCTTTTAATCCTGCATTTTCTATAGCTTTTGGATGTTGACCTTCGCCCAACATGGCAACGCCTTCCATTACATACGTGGAGAAAACACGTGATGTATAAAATCCTCTGGAATCATTAACTACAATTGGCGTTTTCTTGATTTGCAAAACATAATCAAATGCTTTTGCCAAGGTAGCATCATCGGTTTCTTTACCGCAAATAATTTCTACTAACGGCATTTTATCTACCGGCGAAAAGAAATGCAAACCGATAAATTGTTTTGGACGAGTTGAAGCGGTTGCTAAACCTGTTATCGGCAATGTAGAAGTATTAGATGCAAAAGTTCCTTCAGGCAACATTGCTGCTTCAGCTTCTTGCGTAACTTTTGCTTTTAGTTCTCTATCTTCAAAAACAGCTTCGATAATTAAATCGCAACCTTCAAATTCAGGTTTGTCGGTAGCTTTAATTCTATTTAAAACTTCATCAGCTTTTTCTTTTGTCATTTTGCCTTTAGAAACACGTTTTTTCAAAATGCCTTCAGAATATGCTTTTCCTTTTTCTGCTGCTTCTACACTCACGTCTTTTAAAACCACTTCCATTCCTGAAAGCGCAGTAACATAGGCAATTCCTGCGCCCATCATACCGGCACCTAAAACGCCCACTTTTTTAGTTGTGTATTTTTCAAATCCTTTCGGACGAGAGCCACCTGCATTTATAGCGTTGAGATTATACCAAAATGCAGTAATCATATTTTTAGAAACCTGACCGACTGCCAACGAAGTAAAATAACGAGATTCAATTCGGCATGCTGTATCAAAATCAACCACAGAACCTTCAACTGCTGTATTAATAATGGCTTCAACGGCAGGATAATTTCCATGTGTTTTCTTTCTTGTCATAGCCGGAACAATTGGAATCATGCTCGCCACTTTTGGATTTTTTGCATCGCCGCCCGGAAACTTAAAGCCTTTATCATCCCAAGGATTGATGGCTTTCGGATTGGCTTTAATCCAAGCTTTTGCTTTGGCAAACATATCTTCCGATGTTTCTGCAATTTCGTTTATCAATCCGTTGCTTAATGCTTCTTTTACTTTTAATCTTTTTCCTTCAGATAATAATGGTAATGCCGGTTGCAAACCAATCATTCTGGTTAATCGCACGATACCGCCACCGCCGGGCAATAAACCTAAGCCAACTTCCGGCAATCCGAATTGTGCTTTTAGATTGTTTAATGCAATGCGATAATGGCACGCTAATGCAATCTCTAAACCGCCACCTAATGCTGTTCCGTTGAGTGCTGCAACGACAGGTTTCCCGAATGTTTCTAATCTTCTGAATTGTGCTTTTAGTTCTTCGCACATATTAAAAATTAATTGTGGGTCAGTTTGTTTGTAAAGATTATCTATATCTGCTCCGGCAAAGAAAGTAGATTTTGCTGATGTAAGAATTACGCCGGCAACTTCATTTTTTTCTTTATCCAATCTATCCATCATTTCGAGCCAAAGTTTGCCAAATTCTTCGTTAATTACATTGGCACTTCTGCCTTGCATATCCATTGTAATGGTTACAATATTATCTGAGTCTTTTTCGTATTTAAACATTTTTTTGATTTATTATTTAAGCAATTCGAAATACATAAAAACGATGTTATGATTTCATTTTACACTAATTCTACAATTGTAGTAACACCCATTCCACCACCAACACAAAGTGTTGCTAAGCCGGTGGATTTATTCGTACGTTCCAATTCATCAACTATAGTTCCTAATATCATCGCACCCGTTGCACCGAGTGGATGTCCTAATGCAATAGCACCACCATTTACATTCAATTTTTCATCAGGTACTTCGATATCGCGTTGCAAACGTAAAACGGCTGATGCAAATGCTTCATTCATTTCTACTAAATCAATATCATTAATGGTCATTCCCGCTTTTTTCATTGCAATTTTAGATGCCGGTCCTGGACCTGTCAACATAATAGTCGGGTCCGTAGAAGTAACACCCATACTCACAATTCTAGCACGAGGTTTTAATCCTAACTTCTCACCTATTTCTTTTGAGCCAACTAAAACTAAACTCGCGCCATCTACAATGCCAGAAGAGTTTCCGGGTGTGTGTACGTGATTAATTTTTTCTACTGATGTATAAACTTCCAACGCCGTGTTATCAAAACCCATTTCGCCCATCATTTGGAAGGATGGATTAAGTGACGCTAAACCTTCTAAAGTAGTATCCGGTCTATTGTATTCATCTTCTGCTAAGATGGTTAAACCATTAATATCCACTATTGGTACAATTGATTTATTAAAACGACCTTCTGCCTTTGCAATGCCGGCTAATTTTTGTGAACGCAAAGCATAATTATCGCAATCTTCTCTTGAAAAATTTTCAATCGTAGCAATTAAATCAGCGCTGACACCTTGCGGCACGAAGTTGGTATGGCTGTTTACTCGCATATCTAAAACCCAAGCTCCTCCGTCGTAGCCCATTGGCACACGCGACATCGATTCTACACCACCTGCAATGATTAAATCTTGCCAGCCGGAACGCACTTTCATGGCTGCTAAGTTCACGGCTTCTAATCCGGAAGAACAAAAGCGATTGAGTTGAAAACCTGGAACTGATACTGGATAATCAGCCATCATTACAGCTGTTTTAGCGATATTTCCTCCTTGGTCGCCAATTGGAGTTACGCAACCTACAATTACATCTTCTACTAAAGAGGTGTCTAAATTATTCCTTTTTTGTAGAGCTTTCAGCATTTGTGCTAAAAGTTCGGTTGGTGTTACTTCGTGTAATGCACCGTTCTTTTTACCTTTTCCACGTGGTGTTCGCACGCAATCATAAATATAAGCTTCACTCATCTTTTTTTAGTTTAATTTAAAGAATTCAATTTTAATATTAATTACCAAACGTTCGTTTGATAAAAATAAACATTAAATTACAAAAAACAATGCTTGCATTGAAAATTAACTTTCGTTAATTTCAATCATAGTTAGCATTTATTCTATCTTAAAAGATTTATTTTACTATAATGGAAATAAAAGAAATCAACTTAGAGACAGCTCACAACAGAGAATTAATACTTAAACTTAGAGTACCAAGTACTAATATAAAAGGTGTTGTTCAAATTAACACAGGAACTTGTATTCCACAAAAAATATATTGGAAATTTGCTGAGTATCTTAGTCAACATGGATATGTTACCATCACGTATGATTATACTGATGCGCAAAATTATACATCAAACATCAGACATGAAACTTGGTTAGAAGATATAGAAAGTGTATGTCAATATGTTCTTCAACAATATCCTAACGAAAAGAAATATATTGTTGGACATAGCTCCGGCGGACAGTTTATTGGATATGCAAAAAGTGCAGCGCAATTTGACAAATTATTTTTGGTAGCATGTGCCAATGGCTATGTTGGAAATTTAAAATTTGGAATGAGAATCGTTATGCGATTTTTTTGGAAAATAATTGTGCCATTAAATGTTCGATATTTTGGATATATGAATAATGAAATTTTTGGCGTTCGTGGCGGATTTCCAAAAAACATCATTCAAGAATTAGGTTATTGGTGTACACAACCTGATTTTTTTGTTTCTTATTTTAAAAATAAAAATATTCCATCTTATTATCACACTATTACAACTAAAGTAAAAGCCTATCATTTAGCAGATGATGCTGTTGCAAATAAAAAAAGTTGTGAGTTTATCTTAAATTTATATAGTCAGGCTAATAAATCAATTGAAACTTTAAATGCTGCTGATTATGGAATAAAAAAATTTGGACATCGTGGTTTTTTCTTTCCGAGTGCAGAAAAAAAATTGTGGTCAAAATTTTTAAAAGAATTAGATAATTGAGCTATCATATAATGAAAAAAAAATTGAATAGAAAAAAATTTATACAACTTAGTGCTT
Organism: Bacteroidota bacterium; assembly: GCA_020436225.1. Lineage (GTDB taxonomy): Bacteria > Bacteroidota > Bacteroidia > Chitinophagales > JADIYW01 > JADJSS01. Next base: position 69,178 of record JAGQYE010000071.1, read on the forward strand.
TCGGTGCTGTTGGTTTGTATTTATCTGCATGTAATATCAAAGAAAACGAAGAACAAAAAAATGTTGAAGAAAAGATTAAAGAAAGCATTCAAAATGAATCAAAAAATCCAAGCATAAATGTTACCAAAAATGATGTTGTTTTTTATACCAAAGCAGATGCATCATACAATCAACTTCGGCAAGGTTTTAATAAACGCGTACAAAAAAATCCAAGCATTATTGCCCAATGTAAAACCGAAAACGGCATTATTGCAGCTATTCAAAAGGCAAAAGAAAATAAACTTCCTATTTCCATAAAAAGTGGCGGACATAGTTTTGAAGGTTTTTCTTCCAACAATAATGGGCTTGTTATTAACCTTTCTTCGATGAAAAAAATAGAATGGTTGAATGAGCATACAATCCGAGTTGAGCCGGGTTGTACACTTTCTGATTTAAACGATGAACTAATTCCTAAAAATAAAATCTTACCAGCCGGTTCGTGCGGTGGCGTTGGCATTGGAGGTTTAACGCTGGGTGGTGGCTATGGTTTCTTCAGTAGAAAATATGGCTTAACCTGCGATAGCTTAACAGAATTAAATTTGATTGACAGCAATGGAAAAATCCACACCATAAAAAAAGATGATGAGTTAATGTGGGCTTGCAAAGGTGGTGGAAATGGGAATTTTGGTGTAGTGAGCAGCATGACATTCCAACTATATGATGCACCTAAACATTTTACCAGTCATCGGTTTCGCTTAAAAAATGGAAGTGTAGAAAAGATAGAAACTGTTTTAAAAAAATGGTTTGCTCTCACACAAGATTTACCTCATTCGTGTTTTTCTGCGTTTGTTTTAAATGGAAAAAATTTGCTTATTTTACTAACCGATTTTGAAGAAAATATTTCAGTAGCTCAAAAATTTAAAAACGAACTTCTTAATTATACCGATTCACAACAAATCGGTTCGCCTAAGCCATTAAAAAAATCATTAGAAGTTTTTGAAGGTATACGTGAACCAATTTTATTTAAAAATTCTTCAGCAGGATTTTATACAAACTTCAACGACATTCAACCTTTTATTAAAGAAGTTATTCAAAAAGTAGCTGACACGCGCGGAATGATATATCAAATCAACACACTTGGTGGCAACATCAATAAAAAAGAATTTGAAGTTGCTTCATCTTATCCGCATAGAAAATATAATTATCTATCAGAGTTACAAATTTATTGGGATAATAAAAATGATAATAAAAATTTTGAAGCTGCTTTTGAAGCAGTTCAACATATATTCAAAGAAAATAATATCCAAACTCAATATAGAAATTATCCTGACATTTATTTTGAAAATTGGGAACGTGCATATTACGGAAATAATTATGAACGCTTACAAGTCATCAAACAAAAATATGATGCCAATAACTTATTTCGATACGAACAAAGTATTGAAGGAAAAATGAAAATATAAATTACACTTTCAAAAATGCACTCAAGATTTTTGAAATCTGTTCATTCTCAATTAAAAATCCATCGTGTCCGAAATCAGAATTTATTTCAACAAAAAGGCTATGTGGAATTAATGATGCCAAGAGTTGCTGCTCTTCCAACGGATACAAATAATCGGAAGTAATTCCAAGCACTAAAGTATTGCATTTAACGGCAGACAACACTTCTTTTGCATCTCCACGACCACGTGTGATATTGTGATTATCCATTGCTTTCGATAAAATATCGTACGAATAAGCATTAAAACGTTTTACTAATTTCTCTCCTTGATAGCGTTGATACGAACAAACTTTAAAATTTTCTAATTTGCTGTTGTCATTATCTTTTTGCGTTTTATTGTATGCCATATAATTTCTATAGGACAACAAACCAATACTTCTTGCAGCTTTTAAACCTGCAGCACCGGCATCATCTTTTTCTTCGCCAAAAGTTTGGTCGGCATACAACGCCAATCTTTGCGATTCGTTGTAAGCAATTCCCCAAGGTGAATGTTGAATATTAGTAGCACCTAATAAAATATTTTCAAACACATCAGGCTCTTGAATGACAAATTCTAAGAGTTGTTGTCCGCCCATCGAAAAACCACAAGCAAAAAATATTTTTTCTATTTCTAATTTTTTTCTCAAGATGATAAGCGTTTGCACCATATCACGGACAGTAACAATTGGAAAAGTATGATAGTATTTTTTTCCTGTTTCGGGATTGATAGAAAGCGGACCTGTAGTTCCATAACAAGAACCCAACATATTAACACAAACAATAAAATATTTTTTCGGGTCGAAAAATAAGCCATCGCCAACCATGCCGGGCCACCATTCAATTGGATTTGAGTTTGCCGAAAATGCATGACATATCCACACTACATTCGATTTATCTTCGTTGAGTTCGCCAAATGTATGATATGCAATATCTACTTGTGGCAATGTTTCTCCACACTCTAAAGTAATTGGATGATGGTAAGTATATATTTTTTCGCGCATAAATCTTCTGAAAAATAAGAAAAAGCGTCGGAGTGTTTATACTCCAACGCTAACATTTTATTATACATTAAAAGCTTGTTCAAAATCTGCTTTAATATCATCGATATGTTCGATACCAACAGCAACACGCACATCACCTTTTTTCACACCGGCCAACAATTGTTCTTCATCAGACAATTGCTCGTGTGTGGTTGATGCGGAATGAATAGCTAAAGTTCTAACATCGCCAACATTGGCAACATGAGAAGTCAGTTTCAATGCATTGATGAATTTCTTCGCTGCTTCATAGCCACCTTTTACTTCAAATGTAAACACTGAGCCAAATCCATTGCGTAAATATTTTTTTGCTAAATCGTGGTATGGTGAATCTTCTAAACCTGTGTAATTTACAGATTCCACTTTTGGATGTTGCTTCAACCATTTTGCCAATTCCATCGCATTTTGATTGTGTCTATCTACGCGCAAAGAAAGCGTTTCTAATCCTTGTAAAAATAAGAATGAATTAAACGGAGAAACAGCAGCACCAAAATCGCGCAAACCTTCAACTCTTGCTCTTATTGCAAATGCAATATTTCCGAATGGTCCCGGCGTTCCAAAAACATTCCAGAAATTCAATCCGTGATAACCTTCAGATGGTTCAGAAAATTGAGGATATTTCCCATTTCCCCAATTGTAGTTTCCGCCATCAACAATAACACCGCCGATAGATGTTCCGTGTCCGCCTATCCATTTTGTAGCAGCAGCAACCACTACGTGCGCGCCGTGTTTTAAAGGCTGGAACATATAACCCGCAGCACAAAAAGTATTATCTGCAACAATTGGGATATCATATTTTTCAGACAATGCTTTGAAAGCATCCCAATCAGGCACATTGCCACGTGGATTTCCTAATGATTCTAAATAAATTGCTTTTGTTTTATCATCAATTAATTTTTCAAAACTCGACACGTTATCATTTTCAGCAAAGCGTGCTTCGATACCTAAGCGTTTAAAAGAAACTTTAAACTGGTTATGAGTTCCTCCATATAAATTAGATGTTGTAACAAAATTTTCGCCGGCTTGTAATATATTATTTAAGGCTAAAAATTGAGCTGACATTCCGGATGATGTTGCCAACGCAGCAACGCCACCTTCTAATGCTGCTATGCGTTTTTCAAACACATCGGAAGTCGGGTTCATGATTCGTGTGTAAATATTCCCGAATTCTTTTAATCCGAATAGGTTGGCAGCATGGTCAGTATCTTTAAATTGGAAAGATGTACTTTGATAAATCGGCACCGCAAGTGCGCCTGTTGTTGGATCCGGCTCTTGTCCGGCGTGTACTTGTAAAGTTTCAAATTTGTGATTGCTCATGTTTGTATATTTATAATTATTAAAGATTAAAATAAAAAAATGCCTTTCTTTAAAAGAAAGGCAAGTATGTTAGTTCATTAAATAACGTTCATAAATTGACAAGCCTTTCTCATTCTGTTGTACAACAGCAACACATTGTGTTTGGTGAAAAACTTTTTATCATCATTACAAACGTATAAAATTCGAGGTGAAATGCAAAAGGAATAGTAAGAATTTAATGTTAAGAAAAATAATAAATAATGAAGGTAGATAAATCCATCTTTGATTAGTAGTAATTAATAAACAGCTAAAGCATCTAATTTATCTTCTTTGGTAACCACACTAATAGATTTCACGAACGCGCCAATTTCTTCTATTGCTTTATTCGCTTCTGGTACGATGCCTCCAAAAAACTGCCAAACATGCATCATATTTTCATAAATCTCTAATTGAACATCTACACCTGCTTGATTTAATTTTTTTGCCATTCTGATTGAATCATCGAATAAGACTTCATGTCCACCAACCTGAATTAAAGTTGGAGGAAATCCTTTGACATCAGCAAACAATGGAGAAATTAATGGATTTTTCGGATCGGCATCTGCGAAATATCTTTTAGAGAAAATTTCTAAAAGATGTGGTGTGATAAGTGGATCTTTATCTTTCTTTGTTCGAATACTTTCTCCACTCAGCGTTAAATCTGTCCACGGTGATAACAAAACACTACCTGCTGCTTTGGGCAATCTGTATTTTCTGATGAGTTGTAATAAGGCTAAAGTTAAGCCGCCACCTGCTGAGTCGCCCATAATAAAAATATTTTCATAGCCTTCTGCAAGCATTTGTTTGTAAGCAGCCAATGCATCTTTCACTGCTAACGGATAAGCATTCTCAGGTGCTTTTTTGTAATTAATGGCTAATGCTTTACAATTCGAAGCTCTTGCAATTCGACCTATTAATGCACGATGTGTATTATATGAACCCATTACATATCCTCCACCATGCAGATATAAGATTGTTTTTGATTTACTATATCCATTCGGTGTGAACCACGCAGCATCCACACCACCATATTGTAAAGTTTCCATGTCTACAAAACGAGGAAATTTAGTGATGTTGGATACTCTTTCAAAACCAACTCTTACTGTTTCTGGGTCTGTTTTATGTACAAATAATAAATTTCTAAAAACATTTATAAACGTTTTAACGGCATACATTTGAACACTCTGCATATAGGTTGTTTACATTTTTATAACACTAAGCTAATCAATTTTGGGTATAAAGTTTGTGATTTATATCAAGAAATTGTGTACTATATGTAGATAAAAAATACCAACAATTAATGACAAGATTTGTATTTTTTTAATAATCAACTATTTAATCTCAAAAATGGAAATAATTTGATATATAAGTTTAGCTATACAAGTTTCTCTAAATCTCAGTAATTCCACTTCAATAAATGCATTATTAGTGTTAATTATTCAACTAAAAACTACCTAAAGAATATGCAACTCACAAAAGAAAATTACCAAATCTTTATTTGTGAACAACTTTAGATTGTAGATTTTGAAAAACAAGCACTTAAGCGTATTTTTGCACCGATTTTTAAAAATAATATTTACACTATAATATGGCAAACCTTGGTAAAATCACACAAATAATCGGTCCGGTAGTGGACGTTGCATTTGATGGAGAAAACTCTTCACTTCCAAAAATTTTAAATGCATTAACAGTAAAAAAAGATGATGGCTCTGAAGTTATCTTAGAATGTCAACAACATCTTGGAGAAGATAGCGTTCGTTGTGTAGCAATGGATGCAACAGAAGGTCTTACTCGTGGTGCTGTAGTAACTGATACAGGCGGACAAATTACGATGCCTGCCGGTGAAGCTATTAAAGGAAGATTATTTAATGTGATTGGTACTGCTATTGATGGTATTGGCGAAGTAAGCAAAGAAGGCGGTTATCCTATTCACAGAAAACCACCTAAATACGAAGACTTGGCTACTTCTAAAGAAGTATTATTTACAGGTATCAAAGTTATCGACTTGATTGAGCCTTATGCTAAAGGTGGTAAAATTGGTTTGTTTGGTGGTGCCGGCGTTGGTAAAACCGTATTGATTATGGAATTGGTAAATAATATTGCCAAAGGTCATGGTGGTTTATCTGTTTTTGCCGGTGTTGGTGAAAGAACGAGAGAAGGAAACGACTTATTACGTGAGTTCTTAGAATCTGACGTTATTAAATACGGCGAAGCGTTCAAACATTCGATGGAAAAAGGCGATTGGGATTTAGCATCTATAGATAAAGAAGCATTGAAAGAATCTAAAGCTACTTTAGTTTTCGGACAAATGAATGAGCCACCGGGAGCGCGTGCTCGTGTTGCCTTATCAGGATTAACTATTGCAGAACAATTCCGCGATGGTGACGGCGATGGAAAAGGTAAAGATATCTTATTCTTCGTAGATAATATCTTCCGTTTCACGCAAGCAGGTTCTGAGGTTTCTGCATTATTAGGTCGTATGCCATCTGCGGTAGGTTACCAACCAACACTTTCTACAGAAATGGGCTTGATGCAAGAGCGTATTACATCTACTAAATCAGGTTCAATCACATCTGTACAGGCCGTTTACGTTCCTGCGGATGACTTAACTGACCCTGCTCCGGCAACAACATTTGCGCACTTAGATGCTACAACGGTATTAAGTCGTAAAATTGCTGAGTTAGGTATTTATCCTGCGGTGGATCCATTAGATTCTACATCACGTATCTTAGATCCTTCAGTTTTAGGTGAAAGACATTACGGAGTTGCTCAACGAGTGAAAATGATTTTACAACGTTACAAAGAATTACAAGATATCATCGCTATCTTAGGTATGGATGA
>JAGQYE010000072.1 GCA_020436225.1 Bacteroidota bacterium
TCCGGTCCTGAAATTTTTAATTTCCATTGTTCTTTAGCACCCGGCAAAAGCTTATCTCTAAATGTCAACCATTCTACATTTAATTGTTTGCTTTTATAAGGTACATTGATAAATGATTTATTGGAATAGGTTCTATTATTATTGACCAACACATAGTTGACTTCAATGCCGCCAATATATTTTTCTTTAATTGGTATGGAGATTGTTTTTATTTCTTGATTTATTGTAATTTTCTTTGATTCAAATATTTCGCCATTGTATGAAACTTCTACAATAGCGAATGCATTTTGCATTGAAGAGCCCACTTGAATGCGTGCTGTATCGCCAACTTTTACGCTTGTTTTGTCTATATTAAAATAGGTAAATCGTTTTGTTGCAGGTTGTTTGTCACTTAAAGAATATGTCGTAAATGTTTTTTTAAATTCAATTGGATTTCCATTTTTATCCTTGCAAGAAAACTCTAATATATAAGCACCGCTCGGTAAAGAATTGGCAGCAAGTGTTATTTCATTTTGTTTTCCTGTGTTGAAATTATATTGGTTTACTAATTTTTCTTTTTCCCAATTAGTCATCAGATCTTCATCGTCATAAACTTCATAAGGAAATAATTTATCGTGTTCTATTTTTGACAATAAAAATTTATCCGGCTCATCCCATAATCTCTCTTTCTTTGGATATGCCAAATCTTTTAGTTTATAAATCTTAATGGAAACATCTGTTGGTTCCTTTTGTCCATTCAGATTATTGGTGGTTATGTTGATTGTATTCTGCACGTCTTTATTCAATTTCTCATTCATATTTACATTAGCATCTATTGCTAAATAACCAACTCGAACAGATGTTGTTGCACCATGTGTTTCTCCGTTGATATCTACAACATCCGCAGTAATTTCATAATTGAAATAAGGTTTAAATTCTTTGGAAACCGTCAAGTCGGGAAGCGCAGAAAATTGAACAGTAAAATTGCCGTTATCGTCAGTCTTAGTTGTTCCAAACGTGATAATCTTTTCGTTTTGTTGCGGATACCAAGGTCGTCGCCAGCCCCACCAGCACCAAATCGGGAAATTGACAACTCGACGAACTGTATATTTTACTTCCGCATCGTTGATATTAGCTCCTGAATAGGAAATTGATTTTCCGGTAACAGTGATAGTATCATTTAAATTATATGATTTTTTAATCGGTTCAAATGTAACTTCAAATTTTGGTCGTTTGTATTCTTCTACTTGAACACTCACTGAGCCATAATTGGTTTCTAAGGTCATACTGCCTAATAAGCCTGTTGATGGCGCTGTAAATGTTCCGCTAAATGAACCAAATTCGTTGGTAGTAAAACTTTGTGTAGCAATTATCTGATCGTTGACATCTCTAAAGTTGACATCAACACTTGTATTTGTTAAGATTTTTTCTTCATTTTTATAACGTTGTATGGCTATCCCTTTAAAATAAATTGTTTGACCAGGACGATAAATACTTCTATCGGTAAATAAGTGAACGATATTATTTGGTGTTTCGGTTTCATTATAATAATTATAGTATTTATAGTACGCTCGTTGACTTGGTAAGTATTCGTTTTTATAATAAATATCAAACTTGAAATTTCTATTGTTATAATATTGCGATGTATTGCCTTTAAAAATTGAATACTTAACAAAGCCATCTTTATCTGATGTGGCTGTTCCTATTTCATTGCTTATATATTTTCTTTTGTTATAGTCATATTCTTCTTGAAAAAATTTAACTGTTGCATTGGATAAAGGTTGACCTGTGTTTCTATTTAAAACATACATTTCAAAGTCATTCGAGTTGTCATAGGTTTTTGTAACATAACTGATTTGGGTTACAAAAAAATGATTGACGGCAACTGCATTGTTGCCTGTAGAAATAGAAAATTTTTCATCGGTAGAAGTCATCAAAATATAATAACCGGCAGAAAGTGCAGGCAAATTAATTTCTGTTTTATGCTCTAAATAATCATCTGTTTTGGGCAATGTAATATTCCAAGATTTTATAGGTTTAATGGCGTTCAATCGCTTTAGAATATCAGCGTTTGTTTCATCTTTTTTCAATGAAAATATCTTATCGTGTTGTTTGTAATCTATGCTGATGATTTTTAAATAAACGTTCGGAATATTTTTATATGTAATTAAACCTTTGAAAGCTTGTTGTGGTGCAACAGCCTCTTCAGTTGTCATTTTAATGCTCTTGTTGAGCACTTGAAGTTTTAGTGCTTTACAATTGATTGCACCTTCTGTGTTTGGATAATTTTTTATTGTATTATCAATCAAATCAATAGCATCTTGGTTGGTTTTTTTCTCGTAATCAAAATTTCCATTCTTGTTTTTGTTTTGATTTTTTTGAACAATAAAATTGGCAATTTGATAATTTATGGTTGCACCAAAATCACAGTTTGCGTATTCTTTTTGCATACGCAATAAAGCATCGTAATACAATGCTTCATTTTTTTCTTTGTTGTAATAATGTTCTCGAATAAATTGAATCCGTTTTAAATCAACATCTGCTAATGCATCTTTATTTTGTTTATCCTCTAAGCGCAAACGCAATAAATCTTGAAAAATTAATAGTGCATTATACGATTGAGAATTGGTGTCAATATGTTGAAGTTGGAGTTTGCAAAAATCTGTTGCTGAAGAGAAATAAGCTTCTTGGTCAATAGTAAACGCATTTTCCGGCTCGGCTAAATTACTTTTTGTATCATTGAAATAATCAATTGCACGATGCGCCAACAACTCATACAATGTCGGGCGATAA
>JAGQYE010000073.1 GCA_020436225.1 Bacteroidota bacterium
ATAAGTAGCACTTCTAAACTCTTTTTTTCTTCTTGTTATGTATTTTTCGTAAAAGGCATAAAAATCATTTGTATCTGCACCTTTAAAAAAGTCTTTTATCGTTTCTGATGTTATAGATTTATGAGCTAATTCCATTTGTGAAACAAAAGAATTAAAATCAGTTATCCGACCTGATAAATTATTACTTATTGATATGCTCGATTTAATTCTTCTTTTAGAATTATCCCAATCTTTTTCAAATACATACTTTCCGGTAGGTATCTTAATTTGTTTTCCATTAAATAAAACAAGATAATAAATAGGACAATCTCCATCTTGTCGTTTCTTATCTTTTCTTAGAATTAAGCTAATGCTTATTTTATTACGTACCATTTTTACAAAACTTTTCTTGTTTTTAATTCGCTATCATATTGGTTATAGTAGGTTTGCTAAAAACACCTCAATTTTTTACCCCTAAATTCGATTAAGGAATTGTTAAGTATTACAATACGAAGTAACTACTTATTCATCAATTAGTTATGAATAAAACAAAATAATTTATATAAAAGTATTTATCAATTAAATTAGCCTCGAATTCAAATGAATTTATATGCAATCATTATTAAGGTTGGGAGAGGAATAGAATTCAAAGGAATTCAATCGTATTCTTTGTAGATACAGTATATACGCCGTATTTTAAACTAAATTTCTGAAAGAAGAATTAAACAATATAAACCCCTATTCTTACCCCCAAAACAAAGGATTGTTTCGAGATACCAATAAAAACAAATGGTTTGGAGTAGGGCATACGCTCCCGTCCGGACCGCAAAAAAAGGAGTAAGATTTATCTTGCTCCTTTTTTATTTATGTTTGGATTTTCCTTCTATAATAACTACAAATTCACCTTTAGGTTCTTTTGCAGAAAAATGTTCTAAAGCAGATGCAATTGTGCCTCTAAATGTTTCTTCAAATTTCTTGGTTAATTCTCGGCTTATCGAAATATTTCTTTCTTCTCCAAAGTAGGTTTTTAACTCATTCAATAGTTTTACTATTCTATATGGAGATTCATACAATATAATAGTTCTGCTTTCTTCAGCAATTTGTTGTAATCTTTTCTGTCTTCCTTTTTGATGCGGCAAAAATCCTTCAAAAATAAATCTGTCTGTCGGGAAACCGGAATTAACTATTGCTGGCACAAACGCTGTTGCTCCGGGCAAACATTCAACTTCAACCGCTTCTTTTAAACATGCACGCACTAACAAAAAACCAGGATCAGAAATTGCCGGCGTTCCTGCATCAGAAACTAATGCCATTGTAGTTCCGGATTTTATTTGTTGAACTATCTGCTCAACAATTTTATGTTCATTATCTTTATGATAGGCTTGTAATGGTGTATCAATTAAAAAATGTTGACATAAGAATTTAGATGTTCTTGTATCTTCCGCTAAAATCAGCTGCACATTTTTCAAAACTTCCACTGCACGAAAAGTCATATCCTGAAGGTTGCCAATTGGAGTTGGCACAATATATAATTTCGACATAATACAAAGTTACGGAATAACTTTAATCAACAAGTCTTCTAAATATTGGACAAGATGGAAAGGTTTATATTGTCTCCAATTTTCAACTGTATATTTTTCGTGTATATTAATAAAATAGTGGATTTGTGCATCACGCATTTCGTCCAATACATGTTCTCTAAAGTTAAGTGCAATTATCCAACCTCCATTTTCAATTATTTCATCGTGCCATTCTTCATAATATTCATTTCCGCCACTAAAAAATTCTAAAAGATTTTCGCCAATCAACACAAATCTATAAATTCCATTTTCTATAAGTTTATTGATAAAATTATGTTTCAATGTTTCAATATCATTTGCTCTGCAATCGTTCCACTCGCCTATCAACTCAATAATGGCAGAACCGTTTTTATAATTAGCATACAACAATTTTAAATAAAGCGTTTCCGAGCCGAAAAAATCCCATTGCGGATGTATATAATAATTATAGATTTTATCTACGTAAGCAAATTCGTTATATTCTCTTCTATAAAACGGTGAATTTTTATCGTTTTCTGCGCTATAAAAATCGCGCCAATTCCAATATGGTTCAATAGTATGCAAATCTAAAATGATTAAACATTTCGAAGTTAATTAAACGAAAATTATGTCTTAAAATCGGAAACAGCAAGTTATTTTTTCTCAATATAAAAATCGGCAATGGCATTAATTGGATTAGTTACAAATTTTCCTAATGTACATTCAAAATCGTTAGCCACTCTTTCTAATTCTGTTTTAAAAATAGTAGCAATTGACCCCACGAATCCAATTGGATATTCCTGATAATTTTCGAAACAAGTAATATGAAAATCAAAAAATTCAGTAAATCCACGTTGCAACAATACCTGTACATAATCAGTATCTCGAAATTGTGAAAGAACAGGCGCAAAACCCGCTAAATATCGATTTGGTGACGCTTCTTTATACACTAAACGAAAAATGCTGTCTTTATCTAATTTATAATTATCAATTAGAAATGTTTCAATTTCTTTAGGCAAAAGATGATACAAAAAATCTCTGATGATTAATTTTCCGAAATAGGCACCACTTGCTTCATCGCCTAAAATATATCCAATTCCGGCGTACGAATCCGTCAATTTCTCTCCATCGTAAAAAACAGAATTAGAACCTGTTCCGATAATACAAGCAATGCCCGGTTCTTTACCACAAACTGCAATTGCTGCTGCTTTCACGTCATGATCAACAGCGATGGATTTAGCTTGTGTAAAAACATCTCTCAATGCCGATTCAACCAACCCAATACGTTCTTTGCTGGAGCAACCTGTTCCGAAGTATGTAATTGTTTGAATTTGATTTGCCAGCTTCAATAATTCTTGGTTGCTTGCAATTTTTTGTACTATCTCGGCTTTACTATGCGTTGTAGGATAAATTCCTAATGTTTCATAGATTTTTTTTTCACCGTTTATTGGATTAAAAATTAGCCAAGACGTCTTAGTAGAACCACTATCTGCAAACAATATCATAGTTGCAAAGATAATCGAAATGGAATACAATTTCCGGTTTACGTCAAAATTGCTTATATTTAATACTCAATTATTTATTATGAAAACAGCATTAATCATTGGAGCTACAGGCTTAGTTGGAGGATTGGTGTTAGAGCAATTGTTGAATAACAATGATTATGACTCAGTAGTTGCACTCACACGAAAATCTCTTCAAAATCAACATCCTAAATTAAAAGAAGTCATCGTTGATTTTGATAAATTGGAAGATTACTCGGAAAACTTCAAAGCAGATGTTGTTTTTTGTTGTTTAGGCAGCACTATCAAAAAAGCCGGTTCACAAGCAGCATTTAAGAAAATTGATTACGAGTATCCACTTAAAGTAGCCGAAATTGCTAAACAAAACGGAACTAAAAAATGTCTAATTATAAGTGCGTTGGGCGCTTCCAAAAGCTCCATTATTTTCTACAATAGAGTAAAAGGTGAAGTTGAAGAAGCACTTAGTCAATTACATTTTGATGCTCTACATATTTTACAACCAAGTTTAATTATTGGCGAACGTAATGAAAAACGTTTTGCTGAAGGATTGGCGCAAAAGCTCTCACCAATTTATGGAACAGTAATGTTTGGTCCATTTACAAAATATAAATCAATCCGAGCAGAGCAGATTGCAAAAGCAATGGTTTATTTCTCAAAAACTGATGCAACAGGCGTTCAACGACACGATAATAGAGAATTACTTAAAGTGAAATAATAAATTAAACTATTTATTTTCACTACCTATTTTCAATTTATTACTAGCAGAGTGTCCACACGAAGAAGTCTCAGCATATGATTAAATATTTTCAATAGATTTTTCTGTGCCGCAGAGTCCCTTGCAGGAAACTCTGCGCAGAATCAAAATTAGACTTTTTATTTTCACTATAAATTCACATCTCATCTACTATAAAACCGATAATTGACATTATACATCAATTATCGATTTTTTTCTAAAAACAAATTCATAAGCTTATTTACATATAAATAAAAATGGCTGTCATTAAGACAGCCATTTTGTTTATTGAAGAACTTTTAATTATTCACCACTCAAGTAGATATCTACACGACGGTTCATAGCTCTATCTGATTCAGCTTTTTGTTTTTCTGTTACAGAAGAGTTTTCACCGTAAGGCAATAATAATACTCGTTCAGAAATTCCAATTCCTTCTAAGTAGCGTTTAACCGCATCGCAACGTTTAGCTGACAATGCTTGGTTATAGATTTGGCTACCTTCTACAGAAGCATTACCTGCTAAGTAGATGAAGTAATTTCCTTTCATTTCAGTCAATTTAGTTTTGAATGCATCTAAGCTAGCTTTAGCTTCATCAGTCAATTCTGATTTATCCACTTCGAAGTAAACAGAACCAAATTTCTTGTAAACGATATTATCTAAACGTTGAGCCACTTGTTGAATATCTGAAGTATTCTTCTCAGCAGTTTCTTTAGCTTCGTTAGCTGTTTTCTCAACATTTGATAATGCATTTCCTAATGAATCAGCTTTAGCATCTACATCAGCGATTTTCTTAGTGTTATCGTCTGCTTTTTGATTTACTTTAGCAATCTCATCATCTGTACGTTTTTTGTTTTTCTCAAATTCGTCTTGATCTGTTTTTCGTTTCAATACGAATGATAACAACACTTCATGTGTAGAACCTAAGTCTTGGAAAGTTAAGTTACCTTTCTTTCCAACAGGCGCTTTGTACGTATAGCTGATATTCACTAACTCTTTGATGCCAACACCTGCTGTTGCATGAACTCCGGCAGCATTTGGCAAGAAATAGCCTTTATTACTGCTTCCATCAGATTTCATACCACCACCATTGTTATATCCAAATGCAAACCAAACCAATTTCTTGTATTGAGCCATTAAGGTAATGTCTAAATAAACAGGAAGAGATTTTTTGATGAAGTCAAGTTGAAAGAACGGCGCTAAAGTCCAATCTTTTTTCTTACCTAATTTAGCTTCGTAGCTTGCCATAAACATATATTGACGAGCAACACGTGTTTGGCTATTAAACGAAGGATCGGTTTCTTTAAAGCGTACTTTATTACCCAATACCTGAGGAACAGAGAAGCCCACATTTAAACCTTTCCAATGATAGTTGATACCAACAGATAAGTCAAAATTTACACTTCTTCCATTAATTACACTTGGGTCAAGTGGGTCATGTGATGTAAAATTATGAATTCCTAAAGAGCTAACGCCTGCTTGTAAACCAATAGAGAAGAAATGTGATTTATCTTTCTTAATTGGAATATGATAAGCATATGCTACACTTCCTCCTGTATTTTGCCATTGAGGAGTAGTTCTATCGTGGAAGATAGTTACACCTAACGCCATATTTGAGGATTTAATTCTACCATCCCACGATCCATAAGTAGTAATTGGACCGTCAGGTTGTCTGTCGTGTTGCTTTTGAAATCCAACATTAATACGACCGCCGTCTAATTCTGTACCTGCTCTCGCCGGGTTGTAGAAAAATGGGTTTAAAAAGTAGTTATTAAAAACCGGTAGTTGTTGTGCATTGGACAATTGAATACCTGCGACTAACAAGACTACTAAGCTGATGATTTTCTGTATTTTCATTGTTATGATTTTACTTAGATTATTAATTCGCTTCATTCCTATTATCTTTTAATGTGTAATGCACCTTTATACGTTTTATTCGGCGTCGTTATGATGAACCAATAAGCTCCATCCGGTAACTCTGTGCCTTTATACGTACCATCGAATCCGTTACTATTACTGTAAGCACTTGTACTGAATAGCAATGCACCACCTCTTGCGTAAATCTGAACAGTGTATGGTATTCCAGCATTATTCAAGTTCTCGATATGCTCAATAAACCATGTATCGTTCAATCCGTCACCGTTTGGTGTGATGATATCAGGAATAATCAAATCTAAAGAAGGTGTTACAGTTATTACAATAGTATCTTTATCTGTACATCCATTTTTATCCCAAATTGTAAATACAATTGGATAAGGATTTGGAGTAGGTAATTCAGTAAAGTCCACTAATGGATTAGGTATGTTATCATGATCTAATAACTCATACGGTTTCCAATTGTATGTGATACCAGGTAATATTGGTGCCGGTCCATTATCAGATGTTCCGTTTAATTGAAGTATAGTACCTTGTAATACAGTTGTATCATTTCCAGCGTGTGCAATTGGATTAGCCCATACAATTACATCTGTAGAAGCTGAATCTTTACAACCACCAGGTAAAGTAACTGTAACAGTATATGTACCTGTTTGGTCAGGACTTGCCGAATCCAATGTTGGATTTTGTCCGTTTGCTGTCCAACCATTAGGTCCAGTCCATGTGTATGTTGCACCAAATACGTTTGTAGCATTTAAGGTAATTACACCACCTTCGCAAATTGGACCATCATTATCTGCAATCACTTTATCAGGGAACGTATAGATAGATACTAATACTGATTGTGGAGATGAGGTACAACCTGTTAATGTATCTGTAATCACTACTGTATAGAAGCCTTGATTATCTACTTCTGTAACATCTGTTATTACAGGATTTTGTTCAGTTGAAGTATATCCGTTTGGACCTGTCCAACTATAAGCATAAGGTGAGCCATCTGCAACATGAGCAAATAAATTCAAATCTTCATGTTCGCACAATGGAGCATTGCTGGTTACACTATCAGCTTTTGGTGCAGGATTTACCGTTACCAATACAGAGTCTTGAGCTGATGGACATTCAGTAGTTACTACTGAAACATAGTACCAACCTGCGTCAGCAGAAGATGCATCGTTAATTGAAATACAATTTGTATTAGCCGTAAAGCCATTTGGTCCAGTCCAAGTGAATACAGCATCTGCTAATGATGTTGTTGCACAAGCAGTAATTGTACCTCTTTCACAAACTGTGATAGTTTCAGCATCTATAGTTGGAGTTGCCGGTCTTACTTTAATTACTACAGTAGTTGAAGATGCTTCAGATTCACATCTACCAATGATAGCAGTTACACTATAAACACCACTTTCATCTAAAGTTGCATTATAGATAACATATCTTGGTTCATCTGTTGTAGCTAATAAAGTACCATCTATTCCATACCAGTTGTACTGAACGCCTATTCCTGAAACTGTTGTAGATGTTAATACGATACTATCGCCTACACAAACCGGAGTGTTACTATTTATAGTTGGAGCACTTGGTTGTTCAACAACTGTTACTACAACTTCAGTAGCTTCACTTTCGCAACCACCTACTGTTTGAGTAACCCAATAAGAAGTTGTTGTCGTTAATACCGGAGTATTGTATTGTGCGCCTTCTTGAATTTGGTGATTCAAATCAGCGTCATCGTACCAATTAAATTCAGCAGTTGTATCATCACTTGTAGCCACTAAAACAGTAGAAGTGCCTGAACAAATAGTTGCAGGATCTGCTGTTGGAGCTTCCGGACTAGGAACCACAGTTAAAGATGCCGTTCCATAATCAGAGCTACATTCATATAAATTAAATGTTGTTTCGTTAATCCAAAGCGTCATCGTACGAGCTCCAATATCGTAAGTACCAGGAGTTGAATAATCCCAATTAGCATCTACCTTAGGTATAGTTAATGTTGCTACTCCTTCCCATACATCATTATACGGATCTAATGCAACTGATGCATCACCAATAGGGAATAATGGAACACCCATAGTGCCTGTATTATCTATGAAACGTACTTGAGCCATATAGAAATCAAAGAAATCAAAGATATCTGTTGCCAAATCTCTTGGATAAGTTACATGTGCTGTTAATGTAATTGAATCTGCAGATTCACAAACCGTAACATCATCTACACGAGGTGCTTCAAATTTAGGTGTTGTATAGATATCTACATAGTTCATCTCACTATGACAACCAGTAATAGGGTCAACAGCATCGAAGTATAATCTTGTCCAAGAAGAAATTTCTGGAGTTTGAATACCTTCCCAATTTGGAACAATCAATATTTCATCTAAGCCCGCTTTATCCATATACCAATGAATTTCGTCATCTACGCTGCTATTGCCTGCATAAATTATTGCATTATCATCCCAGCATACAATATAGTAAGGTTCTTCTGCCTCAGGCATTTCCGGTTTAGGATTTACCGTAACATCAACTTGTGTTGCCGGGCTTTCGCAATCGCCGTTTTTAGCTGTAACCCAATATGAAGTATTGGCTGACAATTCCGGTGTTGTATATTCAGCTCCTACTTGTACAGCATGAGTTAATCCTGCATCATCGTACCATGTATAAGTAACACCAGCTCCGCTTCCATCTGCAGTTAAATTTGCAGAATTACCTTCACAAATGGTTACTCCGGCTGCAGTTGGTGCATCAGGAACATCTGTTACTGTAATTTGAACAGGAACTGCATCCGTAGAACAGTACACTGGATTACCATCAAAATCATCAAAGAAACTAGATTTTACTTCAATATAATAGGTATAAATACCTGGTGTTAATGTTGAAGTTGCAATACTAATCGTACCATGTTGTACATCAGGCATTGGATATGTCGCTAAAATAGTTCCTGAATTATCATATAATTCCATATAACTTTCATTAGGTAACAAATTAGGCAGAGATACTTGAGGAATTACATCAACAACTGCTTCAGTTGCCCCCTCACATACAGTAACATCTTCAATATCTAATCTTTGTTTATCAAATGCTGGAATATACACAGAAGCAACAGGTCCAGTACATGTTCCGTCATTGACTCTCACATAATATGTTGTGCCTTGTGTTAGAGGATCTAAATTATAATCTCCTGCACTTACAGAACCCCCAATATCAACAAAATCAGGATCAGTTGATATCTCATATATCCCTCCATCGCCTAAGTCGTTTATTCTTAATACTGGTTCTTCTCCAAAACAAGCTGCAGTATAATCTAAATTAGGAGTTGGTAATTCTGGTCTAACTGTAACATCTACTTGTTCTGCAACGCTTTCACATCCTTCAGCATTTTTAGCTGTAACCCAATATGAAGTATTAGCTGTTAAGTTAGGCGTATTATATTCTGCACCCACTTGTACAGCATGTGTAAGCGCAGCATCATCGTACCAAGTAAATGTTGAACCTGCATCGCCTGTAGCTACTAGTGAGGCAGATGTATTATAACAAATTTCAGCATCAGCAGCAGCTGGTGCATTTACGACACCTGTAGGGTCTATTGAAACATCTACTTGTGTTGCAAAACCTGCACAACCACTTGCTTGGTTAATTTCGGCTACCCAATAAGATGTATTAGATGTTAATGCCGGCGTATGGAATACTTGACCATAAGCAATTGGTGTTTGAACGGCAGCATCATCATACCAAGCAAACATATTGCCCGGAGTTGAAGGTGCTGATGTTACTTCTAATGTAGCAGAACCATTTGTACATGTACTTGATGAAGTAGTTGCAACAGTAGGTGCTGCCGGTCCACCAACAGTAACCAATACGCTACCATTAATGGTAAAACCATTAGACATATTGAAACTCCAATTTTGTAATCCCGAAGTAGGTAATGGAACATTAAATGTTTGAACACCACTCCATACATCATCATCTTCAATACCGCCAACACATCCAACATTAAATTCATTATCTCTATTTCCACCTCCACAAGTAATATTGTCTTCTTCCCAACTTTGGGCGCGGATATTTACGCTTGAAGCTCCACAAGTTGCAGTATTAATAACTATAGTATTAATAGACTTGTACCCAGTCCTTTGATCTGTTATTTTCAGATAGGTATCACCAGGATACGTTGCATCTGTATTTAGCTTCGCAGCTAAAGCCCAGCGTGGGTCAGGATTTCCACCTGAAAATGTAGAGCAAGCACCGACACCTTGATCACTACAGTCATCATGATTGTCAGCACCACCTGCCCATGTTACAACAATCGTTTTAAATTGTTGTGCATGTAATGGTTTTTGTAAGCCGAAAATGAAAAATAACAGCAATATGCTGCAATAATTTTTCCACTTCTGCGTTTGGGTTAAAAATCGTTTTTTCATAGATTAAAAATTACGTGGTTTACTAATCAAAATAATAATTTTATATAGTTAAAAAGTTAGAACAAATGTTTAGTATTGATTTTGGTCAAATGAAACATGGTGCTAAATTAACATTATTTTATAATTCTGTGCAAGTTATTTTTAATTTTTATTAAGTTCTAATAAAAATATCCACATACTCGCATTTAAACTGTGCCTAAATACATAATCTCCACCCGCTCTATTCATTAATTCCACATCATTTCTATCTTCATCAGATAGTTTTAATGGTCCACCAGCATTTATATAAGTAATTACTTGACTTATATCTGTTTTCTGTGCCGGTTCGTATTCATTCATAAGCAATACTTTCAATGCAGAGAACTTATAGAAATTCCAAAGGTTGTTATTCTTTACATATTTAGTATAAATTGTATTACAAAGTTGATTAACTAAAGAATTTAATTTTTCTTTTTGTGCTTTGCTTAAATTTTGAATATTATATTTTTTGAGGAAATAGGCTGTATTTAAAACATAATAAGGTCCGAAGAATTCATCAACTGTGGAATATTCTTCTAAAAGATCTATATAATTTTTGGGTAAAGCAATAGTATTCGGATACAATGCATAAAAGAATAACTTATTTAATTGGTTAATTTTGCTGTTGGCATCGTCATTTAAGCAATCTTCTGTTACAACTGTCGTATCATTTAATAATTTACTATATAAG
>JAGQYE010000074.1 GCA_020436225.1 Bacteroidota bacterium
GATTATTCTTTAGCTTATCCTAATATTTCAGGCTTTAGAGCAGGCATTAGCCGACCATTTTTCTTTTTTGATTTACCAAATAATCAACCAACCAACCTTCAACTTTTTCCAACTTGTTGGATGGATGCAACCTATGAATATTATAATAAAAAGAGCACAGATGAAATTAAAATAGATTTTTCATTGATATATCAACAAGTAAAGAAAATTAATGGTAGTTTTGTAGGTATTTTTCATAATGATTTATTAAGTCAACAACCTAATAGAGAATTGTTTAAATACATCATCAATCAATTTAAAAAAGATATTCTGACGCAATGAAATTAAACATTAAATTATTTTTATTTTCAATATCATTTTTTTTATTATTAAATGGTTTTTCTCAGGATTATAAATTTTCTCAATTTTATAATTCTCCTTTAAATCTAAATCCGGCATTAACCGGAAAAATTAATTCACTTTACCGTCTTGTGGCTAATTACAGATTGCAATATTCTCCTGTTCAGTCGCCATCACCATATAATACGTTAAGTGCCTCTGCAGATTTTGGAATATTAAGAGATAAATTAAAAGGAGATATTTTTGGTGTTGGCGTTTTATTTACAAATGACAGACAAACAGCTATTCGTTCAAATACGATGATGGTGTCTATGGCGTACAATAAAAGTTTAGGACGAAACCAAAACCATTTTTTAGGCGTTGGTGTTCAAATAGGATTTTTACAACGTCATCTCGATTTTGGCAACTTAGCATTTGCCAGTCAATTTGATTCCATTAATTTTCGTTTCGATTTAACTCGACCAAATGGCGAAACTTTTGCTTCAGGAAAATACATCAAACCCAATTTAAATCTTGGTTTATTTTGGACATCTAACTTTACGAAATCTATAGGTGCTTATGCCGGTTTATCTATTTTCAATATCATCAAACCAAAAGATTCATTTTTTAAAGAAGACAACGAAAGAGCCTTGCGTTATAACGTGCAAGCAGGTATGTTTTTCGATATTAGAAGCATTTGCTTGATTTCTCCAAACGGTATGTATATGTACCAGGTAAAAGCTCAACAATGGATTGCCGGTTCATCTTTTGCATTTAATTTATCCGGTAATAGAGAACCATATCGCACTGCTATTTCTGCAGGCTTGTGGTATGATGGCAATGGAGCTGTAATCGCTTCTACCGGCGTGTCTTTTTCCGGCATTCAAATTGGTTTAAGTTATGATGCAACCGTAAGGAAAGATTTAAACAAAGCAGTAAAATCTTTTGGAGCCTTTGAAGCATCAATCATCTACACAGGTAAACCGGTTGAAAAGAAAAAGACCTATTCGCCTTTACTTTGCCCTAAATTCTAATTTTTTGTTTCACGTGAAACAAAACAATTAACACGTTACAATACACAACGTGCATAATTTTGTTTATAAAGGAAGATGATTTTGTTTCACGTGAAACTTATACACCGCAATTCACACCACAGATATAAACATGTTGATTATTTTGTTAAGTAAATAAATAAACACAATTTATTCTTGAACATAAATATCACTTCTTATAAAACCATATCTTTGCACTATGTTTCAGTCGTATGATGTAATTGTCGTTGGTGCCGGACATGCCGGATGTGAGGCCGCCGTTGCTGCTGCTAAAATGGGCAGTAAAGTTTTGTTGGTTACTATGAATATGCAAACCATTGCACAAATGTCATGTAATCCGGCAATGGGTGGCGTAGCTAAAGGGCAGATATTGCGTGAAATTGATGCTATGGGAGGTTATTCCGGAATTGTTAGTGATAAAACCATGATTCAATTCCGTATGTTAAACCTATCTAAAGGTCCAGCAATGTGGAGTCCACGTACTCAAAACGATAGAATGCAATTTCACTTATCTTGGAGAGAAATGTTGGAAAATACACCTAACATCGACTTTTGGCAAGATATGGTTAGCGGTATTTTAGTGAAAAACGGGAAAGTGTGTGGCATAAAAACATCGATGGGAATGGAAATAAATGCCCAAGCTGTAGTTTTAACCAATGGCACATTCTTAAATGGCATTATACATATTGGCGAAAAACAATTCGGTGGAGGACGAGCCGGCGAAAAAGCAGCAACAGGCATTACTGAGCAGTTGATAGATTTAGGTTTTGAAAGTGGAAGAATGAAAACCGGAACACCACCGCGTGTAGATGGTAGAAGTTTGGATTATACTAAGATGGAAGTGCAAAACGGCGATGAAAATATTGTTGGCTTCTCGTTTAAAAACATAGAGAAAACCAAAGAACAACGTTGCTGCTGGATTACTTACACCAACGAAGCTGTACACGAAACATTGAAAACCGGATTTGAAAAATCTCCGATGTTTCAAGGTAGAATTAAAGGATTGGGGCCAAGATATTGTCCTTCTATAGAAGATAAAATTAACCGCTTTGCCGATAAAGACAGGCATCAAATTTTTGTTGAGCCGGAAGGGTGGAATACTGTAGAAATATATGTAAACGGATTTTCAACATCACTGCCGGAAGATGTACAATATAAAGCATTGACTCAAATTCCGGGATTTGAGCAAGTAAAAATGTTCCGTCCGGGTTATGCGATAGAATACGATTATTTTCCACCAACACAATTGTCGCTTTCTTTAGAAACTAAATTGATAAAGAATTTATTTTTTGCCGGACAAATTAACGGCACAACCGGCTATGAAGAAGCAGCAGCTCAAGGTATGATGGCAGGCATAAACGCACATCAAGCTGTGAAAAATTTAGAGCCAATTATCTTAAAAAGAAGTGATGCTTATATCGGCGTATTGATAGATGATTTAGTGAACAAAGGCACGGAAGAACCTTATAGAATGTTTACTTCAAGAGCAGAATTCAGGATTTTACTTCGCCAAGATAATGCAGATTTGCGTTTGACTGAACTTTCACACAAAATAGGCTTTGCCGAGCAAGAGCGAATGGACAGAGTAAACGAAAAGAAACGCGGAACCGATGAAATCATTCAATTTATAAAAGAATATAGTATAGAGCCAAGTGCTATTGATGCTTATTTAGAGTCGAGAGGAACAACAGCATTAATTCATAAAATGAAACTCGAAAAGATAGTTTCCCGACCACAAATTGGTATTTTGGATTTGATAAAAAATGTTCCGGTTATTCAACAACATCTTGGAAAATATGAAACAGAATTTTTAGAACAAGCCGAAATATCTATTAAATACGAAGGTTATATCGAAAAAGAATACGAACAAGTGAAGAAAATGGATAAAATTGAAAATGTTTATCTAAAAGCTGATTTTGATTATATGGCATTGACTTCGTTAAGTATGGAAGCCAGGCAAAAATTAACCAAAATGAAGCCACAAACACTTGGTCAAGCCAGCCGAATTTCAGGTATTTCTCCTTCAGATATATCCGTTTTAATGGTATATTTAGGTCGATAAACTACTCTTTCATGTGCGATTGTAATTGCCATAAAAAAAAATCTAAACATCCATACTTTCTGTATTTTATACTGATAGTTTTGCTGTGTATTTTCATAGTGTCGTGCGCACAAATAACGGCACCAACCGGTGGCGCACGAGACACCACACCACCAAAAATTACCTTATCGAATCCCTCCAATCATTCTATTAATTTTCAGCAAAAAGAAATATATATAGCGTTTGATGAATGGATTCAACCGCTAACCAATCCAAAAAATCAGGTAATAATTTCACCCGAAATCACGCCATTTCCGGATATTCATATTGCCAGAAACGATCTCCATATTAAATTCAAGGATACACTTTTATCCAACACGACATATAGTCTTTATTTTGCAGATAATATAAAAGACAATAATGAAGGCAATCCTTATTCTAATTTTAAGTATGTTTTTTCTACAGGAAATTTTATTGATTCATTACAGTTAAAAGGGCAGATAGCAACATCTTTAGAAAAATTTCCCGACAACACTTATTTATTGCTATATAAGGATTTAGATGATTCAGCTTTTCTTAAGAAACGACCTTTTTATATAACTAAAGTTGGCACGGATGGACATTTTAATTTAGAAAATGTAAAGGAAGGAACCTATAAAATTTATGCACTCGACGATAAAAACAGCAACTATTATTACGATTTACCAACCGAAGCAATCGCATTTTTAGATAGTGCAAAACACATCAATTCTTCAATAGACATCTTGCATCTAAACTTATTTTTGCCAGAAGAGAACAAGTTAAGAATTCAAAGTTTTGACAGAGAGATAAAAAACGGCATTTGGCACCTAAGTTTTAATAAAGAACTTTCACTAAATAAAGATGAAATTACAGTTCGATTAATAAATGACAAAACCATAGAACCGATTGCGTTTACAGACAAAGACCAACATAATATGTCGGTATATTTCCCGAGTTTGCCAAAAGATACTGCTAACATAAAACTTGTAGTTGCTAATAATGGAAATTTAATTGATACAATACGAACCAACATTAGCACTACTAAAATAAATAACATTATTCCTTTCTTCTCCGATTCCACACTAAATAAAGGATTAAAAGCGATAGAATCAGATGCACTAGTTTTAGAGTCAAGCGTTTACAGTTTGTCGAGCATTGATACTTCAAAAATTTATATTGAAGATACAACGCACAATAAAATTCCTTTTTCTATTAAAAGATTAGAAAATTTAAGAGATTATCAACTCACAGCCAACTGGAAACCTAATATGTTGTATAAATTGACATTTCTTGATTCTTCCATGCAAGATTTAGCTAAAAATTATAATGTTCAACAAGAATTTTCATTTTTGACAATAGCCAATAATAAAACGGGTAACTTATTGATAACCTTTGAGTTGCCTTCAAAAAACGAAAATTATATCGCTATTTTAAAAGATAATTCGGGTAAAGTATGGAACAAGCAAATTCTACGCGATTCTCAGCGCATTCAAATTAACTATGGAAGATTGTTACCGGGAAATTATTCTGTTGAAGTTATCGAAGATGCTAATAAAAATGGAATTTGGAATTCGGGAAATTATATACTTAAAACAGAGCCGGAAAAGATATTCAAATCGCAACCCATTATTATTAAAGAAAATTGGGATGCAGATGAAATTATAAATGTTGATTTTATACGAAATACTATAATATCAAATAACCAGATAATCAAAAAACCTAATTCAAAAGGTCCACCAAAAGATATATTAGATAAGTAATTATTTTTAATAAATTTTTTTGATTATATTAACAAATATCACCATTTTTGGTGATGCGACATGTGGATTACTTTTTTAATTTTACATTAACATAAACCCTACTAATGCACTTTCGTATTTATTTAAACATTTTCATCAAAAGTTAGATTAATCGTTTCTGTAAGCAGAATTTGCTTTTTTAGATTTTATGTTATAAAACCCTCTTGACAACTGCAACGGTTAGTTAAGATATTAAAACCCTTTATTAAACATAAAAACTCAGAATATGAAAAAGATTCTACACTTTATATTGTGGATAGTGTTATATAGTAGCACCGTTCAATACACCAATAATACTTTTGCCCAATGTTCAGGCGGTCGCTCTCCGGTTTCCATAAATTGGGATCTTCAATATTACAATAATAGCAATTTACCCGGCAGAGGTATTAATTTTATGTTGGGTAAAAATACCATGACTTTAAATTGGAGCAGTAATCCAACATTCTATGGTGTTGTTGATGACCATACAGGAAGTTCATTAATTGATGGAAACGATCTTCGTTTTGATGTACAAAATGGAACCGTTTATTTTGATTTTTTAGAGCCTGTAGAAAATTTAAAATTTACAGTTTACGACATAGATAATAGACAAACCTTCAGACCAACTGCAGTAGATGAAGATGGGAACCCATTAAACATTACATTAACACGGCTAATAGGTAGTGGAGGTAATTTACAATTTAATGGTACAACAACACCATCTTTCTATTATTCTGGTAGTGGTGTAGGTAATTATAGTATTTATGGCGCAGTTGTTGTTGAGGTGAGCGGTTTAGCAAAATCTGTAGATTTAGGCTTTACAAGGTCAGCAAGCGGAAGAGATAGAATATATATTTCAGATATAGATGCTTGTACAAACAGCACATGGGCTACGGATTATCAAGCTATTTCCGCACCTGAAACTGGACAGCCTACACACATGCTTGTAGGATATGATAATTCAATATATGTAGTTAATAAATTGGATAATACAGCAATGGAATTGTTTACAGATTCAGATTTAACAAGATTAAATACTATTGCTTACGATCCTTATAAACAGATTATCTATTATTGCGATAGCTGGAGAAATGCAGCAAATAAATCAGTGTATAAATACGATGTGAAAACAGGCGTAAAATCTACCTTTATTAGTGATGTTAATGATTTTGGAATTCAAACATTTGCACAAGGATTAGCTACAAGTGGCGCAGGCTTCTACGATGGTTATTTATTTATAGGAACAGATAGCGATTTATACCCAAATACACCAACAGCAATCTATCGAATTGATATCAATCCTACTACAGGAGCACCGATTCGAGCCAGCAGATTTTGGGGTGCAAAAAGTGCCGAGTCAATTTATGGAGATACTTATATCCGATATGACTGGGCAGATTTTGTTGTCAACGACGGCATCTTATATAATTTAAATAGTGCTCAAGATGTGCTTCCCGGAACAGAAATAGAACATTTTGATTTGAATTCTCAAACAAAATTAGTTGGTCGTACTTATCACCCACTTGATACTATGTCTCAAGCATCTTTAGATTATGAAGGAAATATTTTCATAATTAGACAGGGATTCTATTATCAACAATACAATAAAACAACGGGTGTACTTGGTCCAAAAAATTACTATTCAGGAATAGATGCCAGCAAAGTATTAACAGATGGAGCAGAATCTTTTAAATATCCTTATGATTACGGGGACGCACCAACTTCTTACGGTTATGCTTCACATATATTTAGAGTAAATCCCAACTTAATGATAGGTGCAAATGTAGATTATGAAATGAGTAGTTATTATAGTACAGATGCCTTAGCTGATGATGATGATATTACCAGATCAGGAAATGATGAAGATGGCGTAGATCCAAGTTATTTTATTTCAGATCCATTAACAACATCAAATGCATCTTATACAGTTCCGGTAAAAGTAACCAATCATACCGGAGCAAATGCTTATTTGTATGGTTATATTGATTATAATAGAGATGGTGATTTTAATGATCCGGGTGAACGTTCTCAACTTAGAACCATTCCCAATGCAACACCTACAACTACATATAATGTTACATGGGTAGGGCTAACCGGTGGCGATGCTGGTCCTTCTTATATCCGCTTTAGATTAGCGAGCAATTCTTCTGAAATAAGTTCCGGTAGCGGTTATGCACGTTCCGGTGAGGTAGAAGATTATCCAATACCAATCAATGGTACCTCTTTACCTGTTGAGTTGGTCTCACTTACAGCAGAAGCTCTTCCAAATAATACTACAGATTTAAAATGGACAACAGCTTCTGAACACAATAATGATTATTTCGAAGTTCAACGTTCAACAGATGGTACAAATTGGATAACATTAGGTACAGTTGACGGAAATGGAAATAGTGCTTATACTCATAACTATACTTATAATGATGAGCATCCTGAATCCGGAATTAATTATTATAGACTAAAACAAGTTGACTTCGACGGAGCATTTAAATATACGTTCGTTGTAGAAGCGACCTTTGATTTGCAAGAATATAAAGCAAATGACAATCAATATGTAGTTTATCCAAATCCAACATCAGATGTTGTTTGGGTGAAATCAGATAATACTGTTACTCCGGATAATCCTCAACAAATTAGTTTATATAATGTGAATGGAGATCAAGTATATTCTTCTACACTAAATGAAAATAAACAACAAGTTGATATGAAATACTACAGCAATGGAATGTATTATTTAAAAATAGGAAAACAATCCTATAAAATAGTTAAGCAATAAGAGTAATTATTAACCCAACCCATCATATTTAACTAAATTGCTATGAAAAAACATATACAAAAAAATAACATTATATCTTATCTATTTTATGCTTATATAATGGTACAATGTTTTCCTGCTACTGCACAAGTTCTTCAAGATTTTCACGCAGCCGATAAAGTATGCAGAATTAAATTAGATATTCCTGCAAAAGTAGAAGACAGATTAATGTTATTAGATTTATTACAGATTGACCATTACTATATCAAGGATGGCGGAATTATTTCTGAAGTAATGACATCTGACGTAAGTAAATTAAAAGGACTTCCATTTAAATATAAAATACTTTGTGATGATGTTGAAAAAGAATTACACCAACAAAATGAACAATACTATGCAGCAATAAAACAAAATCCAACTGCAAAAATGGCTTTTGAGAATTCAGGTGATATCGTAGATAATATTATTAAAACTCCGGCAGCATTTGAAGTTAAAAGTACACTTGGTGGTTATTATAGTTATAGTCAAATGGTATCAGCAATGGATGACTTAGTTGCTACTTATCCAACAATAGCTCAAAAATTCTCAATAGGTAAAACATACCAAAACAGAGATATATGGTGTATAAAAATTTCTGATAATGTAAATACAGATGAAAATGAAGTAGAATTAGGTTATATGGGTTTGCAACATGCCCGTGAAGCTATTGGTGGCGCCAGTATGATTTTCTTTATGCAATATCTATGCGAAAATTATTCAACAGATGCAAGAATAAAAGCATTAGTAGATAATAGAGAATTCTTCATTATTCCATGTATGAATGCCGATGGTTGGGAGTATAACAGAACCACAGATCCAACAGGAGGAGGAATGTGGCGAAAAAATAGACATAGCTTCGGTAGCGGAAGATATGGTGTAGATTTAAACAGAAACTGGGGTTATCGTTGGGCAGATTGTAGCATGCCAATTCAAGGTTATGCTCCAAGTTGTGGTTCATCATCATCCAGTTCAGAAACGTATTGGGGTCCTTCTGCTTTCTCAGAACCGGAATCTCAAGCGGTTAGGGATTTTACTAAAACAAGACATTTTACCATTTTCTTAGACCAACATGCTTTCGGTCCATATTATAGTATTCCACCCGGAAGAGCTTCAAAAGATGCACTCACGTCAGACGAATTGAAATTTTATATAGAATTATGTTCCGCAATGGGAAAATATAACGGAATGAAATACGGAAACAGCTACGAAGCACTTAAATATGAAGTAGCCGGTGGTGTAAAAGATTGGATGTTGAGAGGAGAAATTGGAGAAGGAACTAAAGGAAAAATTTATGGTTTTACAGGAGAAGGTGGTGCTGGTGGAGGAACAAGTGGAAATAACTTTTGGCCGCCTGCCAGTAAAATCGTCATTCTTAGTAAAGGTATGGTTTATCAAAATTTACAAATGGCCTATGTTGCCGGTTCTTATGCCGACATTCAAGATATGGGCGATTTAAATATAACCTCAACTTCAGGAAATTTACCGTATAGACTTCGTCGGTTGGGATTGGAAAATAAACCAATTAAAGTAACTGCAATTCCATTACAAAACATCACCATCACAGGAAGTTCCGTAACCACCAGTTTGGCTAACTTTAACGATGTTTATAATGGAAATATTTCATATACCTTGCCACTTGGAATTTCTGCCGGAAACGTAATAAAATATATTTGGAAGGTAGAAACAGAAGCTTGTACCTTTTCTGATACCATTGTAAAAATATACAACGGAATAACAGTCTTATCAGATAATATGGAAGCAAGCACCGCCACATCAAA
>JAGQYE010000075.1 GCA_020436225.1 Bacteroidota bacterium
GATGCCGAGCCGGTTTTGATTTGTCCGCAATTTAATGCCACCGCTAAATCAGCAATGGTGCTATCTTCAGTTTCGCCACTTCGATGACTCATCACCGAAGTATATTTATTTCTGTGTGCTAAATCTACGGCTTCGATAGTTTCCGTAAGCGAACCAATTTGGTTGACTTTTACCAAAATAGAATTAGCAATATTATTTTTCACACCTTCGCTCAAGCGTTTTACGTTAGTTACAAATAAATCATCGCCTACTAATTGGCATTTATTGCCAATGGTTTCGGTCAATAATTTCCAACCTTTCCAATCGTCTTCTGCCAATCCATCTTCTATAGAAACAATCGGATATTTTTTTACCCATTTTGCCCAATAATCTACCATTTCTTCTGAGGTCAATACTTTATTATCCGATTTATGGAAGATGTATTTTTTCTTCTTAGCATCATAAAATTCAGATGCCGCAGCATCCATCGCAATTTTGATTTGTTCGCCCGGTTTATAGCCTGCACTTTCTATCGCTTTCAATACTGTTTCGATAGCTTCTTCATTGCTTTTTATTTCAGGAGCAAAGCCACCTTCATCGCCGACGTTGGTAGAGTAACCTTTCGACTTCAACACTTTTTTCAAATTATGAAATACTTCAACGCCCATTCTCAATCCATCAGAAAATGTTGTAGCACCAACCGGCACTATCATAAATTCTTGAAAGTCGATTTTATTATCAGCATGCGCACCGCCATTTAAAATATTCATTAAAGGAATTGGCAGTGTACGTGCATTGGTGCCTCCAACATAGCGATACAAAGGCAAACCTGTTGCTTGTGCGCCGGCTTTTGCTGCTGCCAACGAAACGGCAAGAATAGCATTTGCGCCTAATTTTTTCTTGTTTTCTGTGCCGTCTAATTCCAATAAAATGGAATCAATATTGCGTTGAAAACAAACATTTTCGCCCACTAAGGCTTCTGCAATAATAGTATTTACATTTTTAACAGCTTTCAATACACCTTTTCCCATATAGGCTTTTCCACCATCTCGTAATTCGACGGCTTCGTGCGTTCCGGTAGATGCACCAGATGGAACGGCTGCTCTTCCAATAATTCCATCATCTGTAAATACATCAGCTTCTACAGTCGGATTACCGCGTGAATCTAAAATTTGTCTGGCGTGAACAGAAATAATGTGGCTCATTTTTTTAAAGTATTAAGTAGTAAGTATTTTAATTTATTTGACCAATATACAAAAATGTATTGTACGCAAAAGTAACCATTTCGTTTTGTTTATGCGCATTAAATAAATCAACGATAGACTTTCTTAACTGTGGAAAATTTTCATCGCTTTCATTTGGCATATATGATGAAGAAGTAATTCTGCCAATCAATCCTTCGAAATCAAAACGTTGCTCATAGTGAAAGGTAAATTTCTTGAATTTATGTGGTGCAAAAAAGTCTTGAATAATTTCCTGAGAAATATTTCGATGCGTTACCTGGTTGTAATCAATAGAATATTGCTGGATGATTCTCTCGTAATCTTGTTGAAATTTTTCCGATTCTTTTCTATCATTCCAAATTAAACATAAATGTGCGCCGGCATTGGCAATGCGTTGAAATTCTGTTTTCGTTTTTGCTCTATCAAACCAATGAAAAGCCTGCGCACAAACTATTAAATCAACACTATTATCAGGCAATGTTGTTGTTTCTGCACTTCCGTTAATACTTCTAAAATTCTCATATTGTTTAAGTTCATTTTCTGCTGATTTACGCATTGCTTCATTAGGTTCAACTCCGTAAACAAGGTTGCCATGGTCTAAAAATAGTTGAGCAGAAATGCCTGTTCCACTTCCAATATCGGCGACAATATCATCCGGTATTAATCCAATTTCCAATTGTAAAGTTGGAATTATTGCTTCCGGATAGGAAGGCCTGAATTTGATATAATCATTTACTCTCGAAGTAAAGCGTTGTTTGTTGTCCATATCGTGAAGTTAACTTTTAGTCAGATGATTTTTCGTAGTTTTTAAAGAAAGAAGTAAGAATATAAAAAACATTTTAGCATCATCAATTAAAGTCGAAATTGACTTCCAACAAACGATTTTACCAAGTAAAAATGTAATTTTGTATTCTAATATCTCCACTTGATTCCTTACGAATTAATAGAAAAATACAACGTTCCGGTTCCAAGATACACCAGCTATCCGACAGTTCCATATTGGCAAGAAAATAAATCTGACAATAACGAATGGTCGGCATTAATACAACGTGCCATTCGTGCCGGAAAAACTAAAGAAGGCATCAGCTTATATTTGCACTTACCTTTTTGCGAACAGTTATGTACCTATTGTGGATGCAACAAACGCATCACGAAAAACCACAGTGTTGAAGCGATATATATTGATGCCATTTTAGAAGAATGGAAATTCTATGTAAAAATTTTTGGAGATGATTTAGTCATCCGAGAATTGCATTTAGGCGGCGGTACGCCAACATTTTTTAGTCCACAAAATTTGACATATTTACTCAGTAATATGTTCAACGATGCCAAAATTCATCCAAAGCGTGAGTTTAGTTTTGAAGGACATCCTAACAATACAACAGAAGCTCATTTGCAAGCATTATATGATTTAGGTTTCCGAAGAGTCAGTTATGGCGTGCAAGATATGGACTTAAAAGTGCAACTAGCAATTAATCGAGTGCAGCCGTTTGCAAACACCCAAAAAGTAACCGATTTAGCAAGAGCAATAGGTTATACTTCTGTAAATTTTGATTTGATTTACGGATTGCCATTTCAAACTTTAGAAAGCATACAAAAAACAATTGCTTCGGTTATTGAATTAAAACCGGATAGAATCGCATTTTATAGTTATGCGCATGTTCCATGGACGAAAAAATCGCAGCGCGCTTATGATGAAAATGATTTGCCAAAAGGAAAAGATAAATATGCTTTATATGAAAAAGGCAAGCAACTCTTAACTGATGCCGGCTATATTGATATTGGCATGGATCACTTTGCATTAGAAAACGACGATTTATTAATCAGCAGAAATAATGGCAAACTGCATCGCAATTTTATGGGCTACACTACGACCAACACTGAAATTTTAATTGG
This sequence comes from Bacteroidota bacterium, assembly GCA_020436225.1. GTDB lineage: Bacteria > Bacteroidota > Bacteroidia > Chitinophagales > JADIYW01 > JADJSS01. The sequence continues at coordinate 3,099 of JAGQYE010000075.1, forward strand.
ATTAGGTGTATCTGCTATCAGCGATGTGTTCTATGGTTTTAGGCAAAATTGTAAAACGGTTGAAGATTACTATAAAATTATTGCACAAGAAAAAATTCCGATAGAAAAAGGCATTGATGTAACGGACGAAGATTTGTTGCTACGAAAACAAATTTTAAATATTGCTTGCCAAGGAAAAACTACTTGGAATGAAGAGATAGAAATTACGGCAACCATGCAAGCACAACTTGAGCAATTGCAAGCAGATGGTTTGATAACTTTTAGCAAAAACAATCTTGAAGTTACAACTTTAGGCTGGAGTTTTCTGCGCAACATTTGCTCCGTTTTTGATAAAAGAATGCAGGCAGATAAATCTTTAAAAGAAGCTGCAAATCCTAAATTCAGTCAAGCGATTTGAGTTGAATTATTTATTCAAACATCAACATATTCAAATCTTTTATCTAAAATTAAATAGCTATTTCTTGACAAGCATCTTTCATTAAATCCTATATAAATTCGTATTTTTAAGCAAACAAAAAAAGTATGTTTTCCAACATTAAAATTAAAAGAGAAATCTACAGTTCTGAAGAACATTTGATGCTGCAAAAAATGTGTCAGCAATTTATTGAAAAAGAAATTACTCCATATCATGCTGAATGGGAAGAACAAGGACAAGTAAGTCGTGAAGTTTGGACTAAAGCCGGAGAAGCCGGATTACTTTGTTTAGATGTTCCGAGCGAATATGGCGGTGCCGGATTAGATTTTTCGTTTTGTGCCTTAATTACCGATGAAATTTCAAAAGCCGGCTATACAGGTCCGGGATTTTTTCTTCACTCCGATATTGTTGCTCCTTATATAGTTGATTTTGGGAATGAAGCCCAGAAACAATATTGGTTACCGAAAATGGTTAGTGGCGAAGCAATTACAGCTATTGGCATGACAGAGCCAAGTTGCGGAAGTGATTTACAAGCCTTAAAAACTACAGCAACTGACATGGGCGACTACTACGAAATAAACGGACAAAAAACGTTTATTACCAACGGCTACATGAGTGACATGGCAATTATTGCAGCGCGTACTTATAAAGACGGAAAAGATTTTGGTATTTCCTTATTTATTGTTGAATCAACAAGAGAAGGCTATACCAAAGGAAAACCATTTAAGAAAGTAGGCATGAAAGCACAAGATACATGCGAATTATTTTTCGATAATGTTCAAATCCCGAAAGAAAATTTATTGGGCGAAGTGGGCAAAGGTTTTATTTATATGATGCAAAAATTGAGTCGCGAACGCTTGTCTGTTGCGCTCATGTCGTGTGGTGGAGCCGAAGGTGCTTTAGAAAATACTATCGAGTATGTTTCTTCTCGAACAGCCTTTAAACAACCGATTGCTACCTTTCAAAACACGCAATTTAAGTTGGCAGATTTAGCCACCAAGCTTCAAATTCATCAAACATTTTTAGACAGATGTGTAGAGCTTTACAATAAAGGTGAATTGAGTGCAGAAACAGCATCTATGGCAAAAGCGTCTTGTACCGATATGCATTTTAATTTGGTAGATGAATGTTTGCAATTACACGGCGGTTATGGATATATGTGGGAATATTTTATTGGTCGTGCTTATGCCGACAACAGAGTTGCCCGTATTTATGCCGGCACTAACGAAATCATGAAATTATTAATTGCCCGTGGCTTATTTAGAGAATTATACGAACAACAAAAACGCAAAAAAGCTGCGGCAACTGCATAATCTATTTAAACACAAGTTTATTATGAAAGCACGAATTTCTTAGGATTGATTTTCGTGCTTTATTGTTTTCATTTGGATGATATCCACTAAGAATGCAAACAACATTGAGAAATAAATATAGCCTTTTGGAATTTCGAAATGCATTCCTTCTGCAATCAACGAAACGCCAATCATCATTAAGAAACACAAAGCTAATACTTTAAACGATGGATGTTTTTTAATAAAATCGCTGATAGGCTTTGAAGCAACTAACATTAATAAAACCGTTACGACAACAGCGGTGTACATCACCCATAGTTCTTTCACCATACCAACGGCAGTTATAATAGAATCTACAGAGAAAACTAAATCGAGTAAAATAATTTCTATTAATAAACGCGTAAAACTTGCATTTTTAGGTTCGTGTGGACCTTCATCTTTAGTTTCTGTTTTGTGATAAATCTCTTTCGTGCTTTTATATAATAAGAAAATTCCTCCGGCAATAAGAATCAAACTTTTCCCTGAAAAGTCGATATCGAATAAATTAAATAAAGTTGTATCTAATTTTAAAATCCAAGAAATGGCGGCTAATAAAATTAGGCGCATTACCATTGCCAACAACAAACCGGTAACACGTAATTTGTTGCGTTGTTTGTCCGGTAATCTATCAGATAAAATAGAAATAAAAATGATATTATCTATTCCTAAAATTAATTCTAAAGCAATAAGGGTTACTAAGGGAACAATAGCGTCGAGCATAAAATATGGTATAGGTCAAACAACAAAATAATAAGAAAGAAAGTTCAATTCTTCTCCATTAATTTTATAAAATTGTCGAACAAATAACGAGAATCATGTGGACCTGGTGCTGCTTCCGGATGGTATTGCACGGCAAATGCTTTTCTGTCTATTAACTCCAATCCTTCAACCGAATTATCGTTTAAGTTGATATGCGTTAATCTTGCTTTTGAAGATTTTTTTAAGGCATCCATATCCACCGCAAAGCCATGATTTTGTGTGGTAATTTCACATTTTCCGGTAAGCAAATTTTTTACTGGATGATTGCCACCTCGATGTCCATGATGCAGTTTGTATGTCGGAATATCCACTGCGCGTGCTAAAAGTTGGCTTCCTAAACAAATGCCAAAGTAAGGTTTATCTTCTTTTAAAATTTGTTTGAGTGTTTCAACTGCATAATCCATAGTGCTTGGATCGCCGGGACCATTGGAAAAGAAATAACCATCAGGTTGAAAATCTTTTAAAGTAGCGAAATCTGTTTTTGCCGGAAATACTTTGATATAGCAATCTCTATCTTCAAAATTGCGTAAGA
>JAGQYE010000076.1 GCA_020436225.1 Bacteroidota bacterium
GCAAGCAATTAAAACAAGCCCGCCTGATTTTTCACTGTCAAAAAAGTCCTTAAATAATTTTGTTACTCTCATTTATTTTGTCTGTCTGTTGAATATTTGCAGGGTGTTTGTTAGGGTTGCAGGTAACGTTTTGCCGCTTTGCGAAGGCGGGGATTTTTAGCACTAAATTTCATTAGAAGCACAAAGCTTGAATTTAACACTTCACTTTCATAGAAGCACGAAACCCCCGCTTTTGCAAAACGGCTGTTACAAGCTGCCCTTTCTCTGATGGTTGTCACACTCTGTGTTTGCGTTAACCAATTAATTGTCGAAGTGCTTGCTAGTCCCAAGTTGAAAGAGTGTGTAGGTCTATTTTTTGTTCTTGGATGTTTCATAATTCTAATGGCTTTTTAAGTTTCATAAAATAAACCTCTGGTGTATCACTATTTACATTAAATACTCTTGCTAAATAGAATGATTCTTTGTCGGTGGTTTCAAACACAAATCTCCATTCTCTTGTGCTAATAGGCATTGCAATTGTGTCAGCTCTGGAAATGTCCGTTGTTGTTGCCTTTACTTGAACGAAAATATTATGTCCGTCTGAATTTTGTGCAACTAAATCATATTTATCTCCTTTGTCTGTAATGAAATGCTGTTCGCCTTCATAATCAGTTATTACGTTTGCATTTTCTGTTTCACTCTTATTTGCCCACAGAACTGAATAATTCATTTCTTTTAATTTTTTGAAAACAAATGCTTCTCCTTTCCAACCATTTTCAAAATTTCTTCTGATTACAACAGCCTCAGTTGGTTGGTCAACGGTTGTGTCCCAACCTTTGCTTAGTTCTTCAAGTTCAAATAACTTTTCTATTCTTTCAGCAGTTAAATCAGGATGTCCTTTGAGAATTGCTATTGCGTTTTCAAGATTTATTTCCTTTGATAAATCTACTATTTTAGTAATTGTGTCAACATCAACTCCACTTTCTGCAACAGCAGCAAGTTTGTTTAAGTCGTTGCTGCTAATCATGATTCTGAAAATATTGTCTCTGTCTTCTCCTTTGTCAAGTGTTCGCAAAAACAAATCGGCTTTCCTATCCATTAGCCATTTGAAATGTTGTTTCATGGCCGCCTCATTCTTTTTCAACCATTGAATCATTGCAAGAAATATTGTCCGAGTTGTGTCTCCTGCTTCGTTTAGAGGTGTTGTGTCGTTCAATAGGCTTTCTCTTTTGCTTAACTCTGTGTCAATTTCATTTGCAACCCAACTCAATGTTACTTCTCCGTCAACAAGTTTGAAATCTAATCCGTCTCTCAATAAACGATTTGTGATTTTGTCTTTGGGAAATAGTTTTTCAAACATCGGTTTTATGAAATTATCAAGTAGCAAATCTTTGTCTGCTTGGATTTCTTTTTTTGGACACAACCCTTCATTTTGATTTGGGAAAACATCAAATGTGTTTAGTAACTCTTTTAACTCAGAACTGTCGTTAATCAAGTTTAGAAAAGTATTAAGCCAAATAATAGCATCGTCAAAGTTTTCTTTTTTAAGATAGGTCTCATTAAATGCAGTTGTTGTTTTAGAATTTTCAATCCTCTTTAGAGAGCATTGAATTAATTTTTTGAACGCTGGCTCAAACCTAAAGTCCTTTAAAAATTCGTCTGTTTTTATTTCCGCCTTTAATTCAGGAAATATTTCAGCTAAGTGTTTAACTGATTTGATTCGTGTTGAATCAGATGTTGAACTTGAAAACAAATTGATTGCTAAAACTTGTTTTAGCTGACTGTCCGTAATCTCATTGAATTTTGTTTTTCCAATTTCCGTATTGACTTCATTTGAAACTTCATTCACGGTCAAGTCAGCTATTGGTTCGGGACATTTGATTTTATCTAAAAGAAATTCACGGTAGTCCTTTTTGAAAGCAAGTCCTAAATCTTTTAGAGATGTAGGAATATTTAAATCATTCTTTGCATTTAGTAACTCTCTGAACTTTCCATTTTGGTTGGGAAGAATACAATATTGTTGTTGGTAGTAGTTACTCTCTTTATTCGCATGAATAAATTCGTAAAGTTTATTCAGCCATTCATACCAGTTGGTTTTATCGTTCTTCGATAGCAACGCTGATATACCTTGGTCTTTTAGAGAGTGTAACTCTTTGATAAGTTTTTCAAGGTCATACTTTAAATTGTCTCCCCAATTTTTTGTGTCGGATTTAATTATTTGAAACCACGCTTCAAAATCGTCTTCAATCGGAACGCTGTCGGGAATAAGTTGTGCTGCGATTTCATAAAACTTTTGTGAACTTTCCTTGCTTCCATTGTAAATTGGAAACAAACAATTTGAAATTGATTGGTAACTATTGCTTGTTTTGACTATTGGTAAATTCAATAATTCAGCCCTGTATGGTTTCTGAAATTTAGTTTCAAGCCACTCAACTACATCCTTTCTTGTTTCTTTTGAATCTATATCCGATTTGCAGAGCAAGTGCAATCTTGAAACATTTGAATTGGAAGTTGAAAGAGATTTGATAAGATTAATTAGTTGCTGTTTAGCTAACAAAAGGTTTCTCTTATTTTTTTCCACTTCTTCATCAATTGTATTGTCCTCCGTGTGGAGCCGAACACCATCTCTCGGTTCTGTTGGGAAAAAGTGTGATGCATTAATCACAAATGAATAGCCAAAATCTTCTGTTCCAACTAACGGAAAATCTTTGAATAATACAGGTGTTAATTTGGGCAACGGACAAATTTCAACTTTACCCTCATTCAACAAAATAGGAATTGCAACAATTAATTTTTCAGCTTTGTTAGCTGAAACCATTAATCGCTCTTTACTTGGAATACCATTCCGAGAAATATTTGTTGTGAAAATTTGGAAGCCCTCAAATGAATCATCAAATCCGTCTGATGTAATTTTTACAGTTTCATTTTTTGTTCTATCAAAAATTTCAATTGATTCAATGGTAAGTTCATTGAACAAAAGAGTGTATGCGGCACACCTGTATAAATCCTCTATCCCTTGTGCAACATATTTTTTTGCAGAGTCTGAAAGTGGATACTTGAAGACTGTATCAAAGCTATTTACATTTCTTACTCTGCTTTCTTTAGAAATTGGTTTATACTTTTCGTGATTTCTTAGCTCGTCTTTAAGTTCAAGAAGTGTTTTTACTTTCTCGATTAGTTCCTCAACATTTTTTGCTTCTCTATCTAATGGGAGTTGAAATTCTTTGTAGTAATCATGTTCTAAGTCAAGTAAACCAGATACATAAATTACTTTACTAATCATATGCGTTGTAATAAATCCAGTCCCGAATTTTCCTGTTATGTCTTCGTTCGTCTCCTTACCATACTTTGATGAAACTTGTTGCAGCAATCCAGTTAGATGACTTAATTTAAAAGGATCACCGTTGTGTTTAAAAAGAAGTTCGTTTTCGTTTAGTTCAATCTGAATTGAAACTTTGCCATTGCCAACTGTATTTTGAACATCTTTTGCATTTTGTATAAGCTCCCAAATCCATCTACGTTTTTCGGTTTCATCTGCGTCAATAATTTTTTTTATGCCCTGATATAATTTATCCGCAATGCTTTTTACAAAGGCGCTTCTTTCTTCATCTTGAAATCTTTTGTCAAGTCCGTTTTCCTCCATTATAAAATTTGATTGTTGAGATTAGTCATTGAGATTGTTTGTTTCATTTCTGTCATTTTGACGTTGCACTGTCGGTCGGGTAGGGTTGCTTGTAACGGCGAAGCATTGCTGAAGTGCGGCAGTTTACCACCACACTTTTTGCAATGTTTTGCTTGTTAAATATACAAAGAACTTTATTTTTTTGTATTTCACACCGCATTTTAGCAATGCTATGTTATGGGCAGCCTTTTCTATTTAAATATTCCTATTTGATGAGTTTCAACATAATTGTCGTATTGTAGTAATACAAAGTATATATCGTTTTTTACTGTAGATAAATCTATTTCGTAAACCTGTTGTTTGTCATTTATTTTTTGTTCACTAACAACATTTCCTACTTTGTCAATAATTTGAATTAAGTTAATTTGACTTTTATTTGTGCCTTCACATTTTTCACTTTTTTCGTGAATACTTAACCTGCTTGTATTTTTAATTAAAATTACTTCGTATTGTTTGCAGTCAGCTGTTCTAAAATTACCGCTACATAGTATATTCGTACTAGAGAAGCAATAATATTGTTCAATACTACCACATGTATTGGATATAGTTGTTTTTAATACTACAGTTTGATTTGGAGATTTGAACATAATACTTACATTATTTGAATTGCCAGACCAACTACCACTCCAAAAATTATAGGTACTTGGTATTGACCACATTTTTTGCCATGTAACATTGGTTGCATTATAAACAGGTTGTGCACACCACCATTTATTATCACTGGGTGTGTAGCATTGTGTATTGCAAGGGCTACCTTCAAAATCTTCAGCAATAACAGCTTCTGGATATTGACATCCATTTACATCCCAAAGTGTTGTCGGAAAACCTACATTTATATTTTTTGTTGCTGTTATAGTGCCATTACATATAGATATTGTTGCTGTTATAGTGACTAAACCATCTCCTAATTTTGTAAGTGTTGCAATATTATTACTTTGTACAAGTGTAGTTGTGTTAGTTGGTGTCCTTGACCAAATTACTGTAGCTCCTGTTGGTAATCCAACTAAACTATAAGTTTGTGAGCCATTACAAATGCTATTACTTCCATTTATTGACATATTAAATGCAGATTGTACTGCATTAATTGCATTAACCCTTCCATAACCAAAAGTATTATCAAACCCAGCTGAACCCATATCAGTTGCTGTTTGTTGTAATTTTGTTCGTACTTGTGTTTCTGTTAGGTTTGTATTTGCACCTAACATTAATGCACAAACACCTGCAACTTGTGGACACGCTGCAGATGTGCCTCCAAATGTTGTGGTATAATTTGTAGTTGTGTATCCATTATTACCCATCCTATCGGTTGTCACAACATCACCTGTATTATTAACATTTCCTGATGGTGCAACTAAATCCATTTCAGAACTTCTACAACTGTAGTTCCAAATATTACCTGACTTGTCAATCGAACCTACAGTAATTACATTACTAACGTTTGCAGGAAATGTAACATTTGTATATGGTATAGCATTCCCAGAAGCAAAAACAACAGGACATCCTTTACCACTTCTTCCTAATGTTCTTGCATTGTTAATTGCATTAATTATTACATCAAATCCAGGTTGAGTTTGACTTGATGTATTGTAACCCCAAGAATTACTAAGAACATCCGCTTGTCCTTGATTCCATGCCCAATTTATTGCATTTGCCAAATCACCTGTCGTTTCAAGTCCGTCAAAGAATATATTTATTGGCACTATAATGCAATTAGGTGCTACACCCGATACACCAATTGTATTATTTTGAGTTGCTCCAATTATTCCAGCACATGCTTGTCCATGTCTGCCTGAAATATTTGGTGCTCCTAATCCAGTATTATTTCTTGGCGTAAATCCGTTTACAACTCGACCTGCAATATCTTCATGTGCTTCAACACCATCGTCAATAACTGCAACACGAATATTATTGCCTGTTGTTAAACACCATGCTGGTTCTACATTTATATCTATGCCATTTACACCTCCAGTTTGTCCTGTATTTCTAAGATAGAATTGTTGATTATAAAGTGCATCATTTGTGTTTAATTCTATTGGTATCCAAAAATTTGGATGACTAAATTGTACTAAGCCACTTTCATATATTTTATTGGCAATGTCAAAGATTGAATTTATATCTTTTGAACTTACGATGATATAATTGTATTCATTTATAGATTTCAATTCTATCTTATTTTCTAAATTTAGCTTGGATAAAATTGATTTGTAATCTACGCCAATTTTAGGTTTAAAAATTATTTCACCTGTTGGAATAATTATGTTATTGCCATCCTTTAATTCAAACCAGCAATAAGTATCTTTATTTTTTAACAAGGTAGATATTATGCTATTTTTAGAATGACTTAGTTCTTTAACTGCATTAAATTTAGAAACTTTATTTTTATCTTCTTCAATAAAATTTACATTCTTAAATTGTTGTTTGATAAATTCATTCGATGTAATTGTTTTCGACTTTAGTACAATGATGTTTGTATCTAAATCTAATTCTACTTTTTTATTATTAGAATAGTAGTATGTTTTTTGTTTAGATAATCCTGTCGGTATTATCCAAAACAATAGCATTATAATACCGAGTGTTTTGGTTATATTTTTCATGATAATTTGATTTAATTTATTAAAAATTATTCTGTAATGTCAAATATTTTTTTAAGTTTTGGAGCTATTATATTACCATTACAAATTAGATAAGCAACATTTACAGTATCTTCAGCAATTTTAAAGTTCAATTTTTTGCCTTCTATTCTGTATTGATTGGGCAATGACATAGTAATAAATGAGTCAAGTGAATATCCTGTTACTTTCATTAGATACGGTGGTGTATTCAAACCTGTACTTACACATTCTGGATTGTAGTATCTAACTACTTGCCCAGTATATATTTTGTTCGGGTCTATTACATCATCATTGCATTTCTTTTTACATGCATTTGAAAATACGCTTACTAGTACTAAGGAAATAAAAATTGTCTTTTTCATTTTTTTGATTTTAATGTTAATTAATTATATTCTTATTCGTTTTTAAGTCAAGTAGAAACACGTTCATTTTCTGTAAAAAAACGTTAATGCATGTACTGTATTTAAATAAAGGTTGCCCATAACGGGTTCGGGCTTTGCGTTCGGGCGGGTTTCGGAGCACAAAACTGTCAACCTGCACTGAACTTGAATAGAAGCACAATGCTCCAAGTTTGCACGTCACCCCGCCTGA
>JAGQYE010000077.1 GCA_020436225.1 Bacteroidota bacterium
AATTTCAACAAACCATTGGAAAACCTGATGCGTCAAGAGGTTGTGAATTGATTTTAAATTGTGTTCTTTATATACTAATTTCAACCAAAAGATAAAATTATAAATTACCATAATAGTTGTGAATTGATTTTAAATTGTGTTCTTTATATACTAATTTCAACTGAAAACGCTGTATGATTAGTATTTATTGATAGTTTGGATGAAATTAGTATTTGAAAAATGCCTGTTTATACATAGATAACTGTAAAAACAGGCATTTTTTTTATCTTAGTAAAAAGTTGCTTGTCATTCTTGAAAAAGGGAATCTAAGAGTTATTTTATTTGAGATTCCCGCTTTTGCGAGAATGACATTAATGAAATTCTCGTTTGCACCGAAATGATTGTTAGAACAATTCCAATTGCTGTGGAATGTCGGGCAAAGCGGTTTCTTTTTTTCCAAAAAATAATTCCATTTGTCCAAACTGTTTATCGGTGATGCAAATAATGCCTACGTGCCCCAATTCCGGTAATATTCGTTTAATTCGTTTTATGTGTACTTCTGCATTTTCTCTGCTGCTACAATGCCGTAAATATATGGAAAACTGAAACATAGAAAAGCCGTCTTCTAGTAATCCTTTTCTGAATTTAGCATAGCGTTTCCGGTCTTTAGCCGTTTCCGTCGGTAAATCAAAAAATACTAAAATCCACATAATTTGATAGGCATTTAATTGCACTTGTTATGTCTTTTTATTTATGTCGGTTCTATCAATCTTAGAAACAAATGATTATGTTTGGAAAATTGGATATAGAATTTTTTTCTGATTGCCTTCAAAACAAGCTGCCAAAGAAGCTGTAGTGCGTTGTAAGCCTACCATTAACGGACTTGCTTTTCCATCTATTAAGATGTCTAATGCCGGAATGCCCAATAGTTTCTGTTTTATCTCTGTCGTTAACTCTTGTTGCTCCGGAAAATCGTTAATTAATTCTTTCACCAAATGATCCACATACGGACGATACGGTTCCATTATATCATCGGCTAAGCAATAGGCATTGTATTTATTTTGATGATGAATGCCTAAAGTGGGTAATAGTCCGGAGGCAACCAATCCACGTGCTACTGTAGCCCGCAAAATAGCATATCCGTAATTGAGAAAATTGTTCGGGTAATCACCATACCTTGCTCTGAAAAAATCGGGTTCTTCTTCGTTAAATAAATTTCTCCAATAATATTTTGCAGCTTGTGCTTCCTCGTTTGTAGTATCGCCACTCAATACTTTTTGGTAGCAACGATGTAGCATGCCTGATTCAATTTCCCATTTATCTAAAACTGCTTTTTGGTTGGCAATTTTCGCTTTGATGGTTTGTTGCCACAGTTGTTTTTTTAATGGTTCTGATGTTTTAATTTGTGCTTGGAATTTTTCGGATTGTTGTGTATGTCCATCTAAATTTAAAAGCAAACCTGTTGGATGATGTTTGTCATTGCAAGTAATAACGGCAGTATTATTTTCTAATAATTTATGTAGTACAGCATGTGTAACAGAAATCTGATAATGATCGATTATCAGCACACCTATATCTTCTAACGGAACTGTCTTTTCTAACGCATCGGTTTTTATAAGCAGTTGATTGTGCTGTACCGATAGGTGAGAAGCATTGCCGAAATATAGTGTTCGTTTTATCATGAAGCTAAATTAGCCATTCAATAGTTCCATCTTTATTTATTTTGAAATCTTTATTTTCGATTGCACAAATAAATTTATCTGCTGTAAACTGTAATCTTGATTGATAAATTGAGAAATCTAATATCCTGAATTCTTTTTCTGAAATATCTTTGTCTGCTCTTGCTTCAAGATGATTTTTTAGGTAAATAAAATTCGTTTTTGTTTCTGTATTAAACTTATAAATGTTATAAATTCTTTTTAAAAAATCAGATTTGTTTAATTTTTCGAATTCAATTAATTCTTCTATATTTTCTTTATAAAATATTACTCTTCATCCTGTTTGAATAACATATTTAATTGGAATGGTTATTTTATTTTCTTCTATGTATTTATATTCTTGTAGCTGAAATATCTCATTTATTTTTTTTAATTTTAGTTGAGATAACTCAAATATACTTACTATTCTAAACGCTCTTTTAATTTTATTATCTTCTGTTTTTCCTTCGTAATAAAGGCATAATTCCATGCTTTCGTTTTGTGCATAAACACTATTCTTATAACTGTGTTTTGATTTGAAAGTATGCTGCCTAATTGTTATACCTTTTTCAGGTGTTAAATATCCACGACCAGCAGCTACTTTACATCTAACTTTTTTAATGATTGTTTTACTGCCTGGAAAATAAATTGGTTCTAGTTTTGCTTTATCGAATGATAAACCATTTGATAACCTATTTTCCAATTCTTCTTTAACAATTTTTTGAACACGTTTATCTATTATATGGTTACAATCATTTATGTTCGAAAAAGATGAGATTGGGGAACGTTCAACGAGGTTTAGAGTTTCTTCGTTTTTAATAGCACCAAAAAAACTTAATTTATGTAACTGTCCTCTAATGCAATCACCTTTTGCAACTAATGGAATTTTCTTCCCTTCTTTATTAAGTGTATAATGCCATTTTCCATTAGAATCTATATATTTTACATATTGTATTTCACCTCGTTTTCTTACATTTTTAAAGGTAGGTGTTAACGTTCTATTTTTTGATTGAAAATTATTTAATACTTCATCTTCAATATCTAAAATAAAATGTGACTCAAAATTTTGCCACATTCGTGGTTTTTCATGATAAGCTATACCACGTTCATTATCTTCATTATATCGCAATAATATTTTGTCTCTTATAACTGCCGGTGGTATTAGGGTTAATACTGCAGCATCAATAGCATGATGGCTGTGTTTAGTACGTTCTTTCTTTTCAAATCGAGGTTGTATTTTATAAATTTTTCTGAAATCTGCTGTTATATTACCTTTTTGTGATTCTACTTTTTTGAAAACAGTTTTTAAATAAGGTATTGCATATTTTGTAATTGTTTGTGTATCTTTTAATTGACTGTTTCGCCAACCTGCTTTATATTCTGTTTGTGTAAATGTTTGGTACTTATAACTCCAATAATCAAGTTCTATTTTTGTATAGTTTTTATTAACTATATTTTCGTCTTTTCTTTTTTTATCTTTTGAAATTTTAGAGAAATATTTGTATTGTTCATATTTTTTCTTTAGTTCATCCACTTTCTTTTTCATAGTGTCTAATCTTGGCAGAATTGCCGTGTATGTAATTCCATCTATAGTATAATCAGTATCATAGTTTGGACAATCATACGGGATTTTTTTTCCTTTAATTTGTTGATTGTATTTTTTGTCAGCAATAGTTAGATTTTTTAATTCATTATCAAAACTCATACTTGCAGGAATGGTATGTTCATAATCATACATAGTTCCATTTAATAAATCTGATATTTCTATTGTTTTTCCTGTGTACAAACATTGATAATTTTGTTCTTTCATTAAACGAACTTTGTCGACTAAATTTTTTACATCATTTGGTGCAAATAATTCAAATTTGTCTTTGTAAATTTCTTTTATTTCTTTTAGATAGGTTGCATTTTCAGCTTCTCTATTTCGTTGCCACCTCTCTATTGCTTTTCTTTCATTTGCATTATTTAATTCACGTGCAGTTTCAATTACTACTCTAGTGTTTTCATCTATTTTGTCGTTTTCAATTAAGTAATTTATAAGGTGTTTTAATTGGTGCAACGTTTTTAAAGCCATAGGGTTTTTAAAGCCTTTACTTATGGGCTCCGGATTACCTAATACCTTTTTATTGTTTCTTAAAGGTGCATTGGGATATGTTTCTTGTTCAGAAGGATGCCAAAGGTATTTTATATTCTCTGATGGAATATCATATGCATCTTGTAAATGTTGAAATATCTTATTGTGTAATCTTGCTGTTTTTAAAAAATTACTCTCAGGCTTACTTTTTGAGTTTTTTAATATAGTTTCAAATTCATTTATTATATCATTTTCAATATTTATCTGTAGTTGCAAGCCAAATTTTTGCCATGTCTTTTCACCATATACTTCAATTATTTTTTGTTGGATAAGTTCTAATTTATTTTTTATAAATGATTCTTTATTTTCAAAATATTGAGAAATTAAACCATTCAAAATTTCAAATTTTATTTTTTCTCTTTTATCTTCAATAATCACATCATTTATAACTTTACTAAAATTAGAGATGTCTTCGGTACTAATATTTTTGATATTCATTA
>JAGQYE010000078.1 GCA_020436225.1 Bacteroidota bacterium
AACCATCAATAGAAGTAGTGCTTGAAGCTGTAGCGACAACATCATTAACCGCAGTTGTAGGTGTAGAACAATTTACTACAGTTCCACCTGTAAAACTTACAGTTAAATCATCTATTGCTAAGCCATCATCTGAATTTTGAACATTTATATCATCCCATCGTATCCAAAATATATCGTTTGGTAAAATAGCCAAATTAGTAATAGTATAACTAATAGTAGCTTGATTGTTTGCTGCATTGCCATCTAAAGGACCAGAAGTAGTTCCGGTTGTATCCGGAGTTGAAAAATTTAATGCAGGAACATTTGTCCATGTACTATTGTTATCATCTATTGTTGGTGCTCCGATATTATAAGCAAATTCAGTAGAATCTTTCCAAGCACGATGAACGGCACCTAATCTCCAACATTCAGCAGTATAACTAATAGTTAATGCAACAATTGCTGAACTGGAATTATTGACAAACATAGCACCATAATAAGGATTTTTACTACCGGAACCAACAGCACCGAAAGCTCTATCCGTAGTATTAACGGTTTGTGAGCCATAGCTATATATACTTCCATTGTTTTTACTTCCATAATCAATGTAATATTTATCATCATCAGAATACCAACCATTTGGAAGGGTCGTACTTTCTGTTCCAACCGGCAAAGAATCTAATGTATTAAAATCTTGCGTATAAGGTGTCGAAAGATTGGTAATGGAAATACTTTGGGCATTTATTTGTGGCAAAAACAAGCCAACTATTCCCAAAAGCAAAAGTGTAATTTTCTTGTTCATTTTTATAAATTTTCTGTGAGATAATACACAACGAATGTACAATTATTATTTATAAAAAATCAGTTAATTGAACACTTTTCTATTAGTGTGGAAAAAATCTAGCATCCTTATTCTTCATTAAAAACAGAAAAAGGGCTACAAATGTAGCCCTTCACCAACTGAATGCAACTTAGTTTTTCTTACCCAACATAATAAAATCAGACGCGATAATTTCAGTAATATTTCGTTTAATATTCTCTTTATCTTCATACTGACGATAGGTAATTTTCCCGGAAAGTGCAATTTGCATACCTTTGTCGAGATGTTTTTCCACCAATTCTGCTTGCTTGCCCCAAACCACAATATTATGCCATTGCGTTTGCTCTTTACGCTCGCCTTTATTGTCATAATAATAGTCTGAAGTGGCTAAGCTGAATCTGGCGTATTTTTTGTCCTCGCCATAAGATTTGATTTCCGGTTTTTGTCCTAAGTTTCCGATTAACTGTACTTGATTTCTGATTGCTGACATGTTTTTAAAATTTAATTACGTTAAAAAATCAATTTGAAGAAAAATAGTTTTCGCGAATAAGTACTCTACTTTTCTTGTTCAGCTATAGAGATACAGCAAGCATAAAAATTCCATAAAAATTTTTGAAAATATTTTTTATTTATTTGAAAACGAGATGAATTTCAAAAAAAAGTGTAACCATCCATTTTAAATGTCTGACTATTTTATATTCTGTAAGAGTTCTTTCAACTTCTCCAAATATGTCGGATGATTATGTATATTGAAATGATTAGCATCTTTTACTTCGATATAATTTTCCGGTCGTTTCAAAAATGGAATCAATCTCTCCGATAAATGCATAGGTATCAATTTATCTTTATTGCCATGAAATATATAAGTATCACATTGCACTTGTGGCAAATAAATTTGATTCTCGAATTTGAATTTTAATTTCTTAAAAGGAAACAAACTTATTTTTTGATGAAATAAATCCGGCATATTATAATAAGGCGAAACCAACACCAAAATATCAGCGTCAATTTTTGTAGCTAAATTGCTTGCCAAAGCAGTTCCTAAAGAACGTCCATATAAAATTGGTTTGGTTTTAAACTGCAAAATTTCCACCATCTTTTTATACGACATTTCCACTATCTGATGCAAAAAAGGTTCAGTGAGTTTTCCTTTACTTTTTCCATACTTTGGATAATCTATCAAAATAACATCAAAATTATTTTCTATGAAAAATTCTGCTTTGTTGATATGATATTGTATATGTCGAAGTGTGCCATGTAAAAAATAGACAAATCCTTTACTGTTTTGTGCTTTTATATGAATCGCATTGATCAAAAACTTTTCTGTCCCGATTTCAAAATCCAAAAAATATTCATTTAATGGATATTTACTCTTAAACACAAAGTTTTTGCGCAAACGCCTATTTCTAAATATGATAGCTTTTTGCAATAGCATATTCCAAAATACAGCGTTGTAATTTTATGACAAACACTAAAACTACTTTTAACAAAATCTTAGAAATTATCTATAAAAAAACTTCTAAAGAAAAAGGCAATTTCATTTTCAGAAATTGCCTCCAAGATAATGTTCTAGACTTAATTACTATTTTACTAAGTCATTTATATATTGCAAAAATTCTTCATCGTTTACTGTAGTTCGCGGACTAATTGAAGTCACTACTTTTCCGTTTTTGTCGATAATGAATTTTTGATAATTCCATTTTACAGGCGCATCTATAACGCCGTTTTCATCTTTCGAAGTCAAAAATCGATATAAAGGATCAATGCTATTTCCTTTCACTGAAATTTTAGAAAACATCGGAAAAGTAACGCCATAATTTTTCGAACAAAACTTTTTGATATCGGCATTGCTCAATGGTTCTTGTCCTAAAAAATCATTCGAAGGAAAGCCTAGCACCACAACATTTTTATCTTTATATTTTTTATAAAAGGATTCAATTTCTCCGAGTTGATCAACTAAACCACATTGACTTGCCGTATTTACAATAACCAATATTTTTCCTTTATATGTTGATAATGGAACAACATTTCCATCAATATCTTTCATTGTAAAATCGTAAATAGATGCTTTAGGAATCGCATTAATTATACTGGAAGATGCTTTAGCATTCGTGTTCGTATTACAACTAATCGTCAAGATTAGCAACAATAAACTCAATCCAATTCTTTGATGAAACCTTTTCATATTTATAAAACAAATTTAATCATATATTCGTTCAATAGCTTACCCAAAAATTAGTATTCTATTAAAATATGAATTAAATACGACAAAAACTATTCCAACATCTTATTTTATATAGACGATGCGCTACTTATTCAACCACAATATACAATATATTGGCTTTTCAGCCCTACAGATTTCGGCTTGCTTAATCTATTTAATCGGAATCATCTGGTGAAAAAAGATAAATAATATTTAAAGTACACAATTATAATTCATTCCATCGTTTATGAAAAGAAAGCATCCATTCTACTTCTGTAAGCGGCTTGGTTTGTTGTATTTCATTTTGTGTAGTCGGAAAATCTTCTTTATTTGAACTAATTACTTTAACCATCATTCTATAAAAATTTTTATAGTTGGCGGTATAACTTTCATTGATATCCGTATTGGTATAAATGTATTTTTTAAAAGCATTAAGATTGCTATCGAGTACATTATTATACGCTTCATCTTGCAATACCAATTCTGCTAAGGTTTTTATTTGCAACACACGACTACTCAATTTAAAAAACACATCTATAAACTTAGAAGAAGCAAGTAATTTCAACACTTCATCAAATTTATTTTGGTAAAAGTAGATGTGTGCAAGGTTGTAAGCATATACATCTTCCCGTTCTTCTTGTGGTAAGTAATTTTTAAAATTCTCGGCAAATTGTACGGCATAATCTAATTTATTCAACCGCAAACTAATTGTAATTACGTTTTTATAAAATGCCGGAAGTAAGTTTCCGCTTGCTTCAAAAGCTAAATTATTATCCAATAAAAAAATATATACATTTAAAAGATGCTCATAAAAATCGGAATGATTGGTGTTTATTTTACCAATACAGATATTTACAAAAACTACCGAAATGGTGCGTAAATCATCAGGAGAAATGGTTGAAGAAATAGATCTAAATTTTTCCCATAACGACAAATAATCGGTTTCTTCATTTTGCAATATCAGCGAATACAATTCCTTATAAATAAAACTTAAATTGTTATTCAAAGGCTCCTCTACTAATGTATTTCGCAAATTTATTTGTGATAAACATTTTATTTTTTTTGATTCTATTTCATAATGTGTTTGTAAAAACTCATGCAATTTAGAATAATTACTATATCTCTGATTGTAATTCAATTCGTGCTGAATTGTCAAATGCTCTAATTGATGTAACATATAGTATTTACTGCTACTTTCTTGTGTAGCGTTTAACGCTTCATTTAGCAATTGAATTTGTTGTTTAAAATATTTATCTAATGATTTTTGTTGATAATGATTGGCAAGAATATAATATTGTTGTGCGTTATCTTGTTGTATTACCGTTTGTATTATAATCCATTCACAGACCCTTACACCTTCATTTAATAATTTTTGTAATTTCTTTTCATCTATTTTATTTTTAAAAACTTTCTCGATAATATACGCTCTGCTCAATTTGCGTTCATTAATTTTTTTAATCAAAAAAGAAGAAATGTATGCAAATAGGTCGAGCGATAATTTATCGTTATGCGTAACAAAATATTGTTCTACTTCAACAAGTTGTTTCTTGGTTAAAGTCATTAATAATTCAAAGTATTTTGATTTATGCATATCCGAATAAAAACAAGTAAAATTAGCTATAAAAGTAAATAATTAGACTGAAAAATAGTGCATTTTTACAGACTAATTATATTTTTCAATAAAAATCATAAACAATTGAATATCTATGTATTACAAGTATAAATACCAAAAATACAAAACTAAAAATACATCATTTTTACAGACTAAAAGGCAAAAATTGTAATTTATTATACTGCTGTTTTTATTCAATTTTATATCATCATTTGTATTAAAATCAATTTTATGAGAACACGTACTATAAAAAATGAGTTGATTGCAATTTTACTTTTGTTTTCAATTTTATCTCAACAACAAACTTTTGCACAAACTTCTTTCAATTCAACGACAGAAAGCAAACGTATAATTTCTGTTTTATCTATTGATGCCGGTGCATCTGTTACAAGTAAAACTATGCAAACCAACAGTATGTTGGGAAATGGTATTGCAGCCAATATAAATGCGTATTTTCCATTGTGGAAAATAAAAACTACGCCTACTTTTAAAGCTACATTCGGTTTAAATGTAGGCTTGGGAATCCAATCCTTATCTAACCAAACTCCAAAAAACAATAACTCGATTGCAATTATTAATATTCAGGAACAAACGAGCCCGCCAATTTTATCCAGTAACGCCAACAATACAAAATGGAAAACATCTGCCCTTCCTGAAGCGGGTATTCAAGTAGAATTAAGTATTCACAATTTCAGTATTACACCTATTTTAAACTTAGGATATATTAAACTTAAAGGAAACTCCTATAGTGTTACACAACACACGCTTATAAATGGAAAAGAACAAGACAAATTAATCTATTCACAAAATGCTAACGACATTAAAGGATTAGTAGTATGCCCTAAGTTGCGCTTGGGATATTTATTTAAAAATGTTGGAATCTATTTAGAAGGAAGTTACTTGTTTGTAAATAGTGGTTCATCGAGTACTACTCAATTTAAACCCAATGGAGAACCATTAAAAGATGGCTACTATTCTGTAGATCAAATTGTAAGTGGAACGTACATCAACAATGAGGGAACTAAAAAATTTAGCAATTATGGTATTAAATTCGGTGTTAGTATTCCACTTGGGCAAACAATTCAACCAAGCGAAAAAAATCCAACAAATGAACTTACTAAAGGCTGGGATGGTTCTGTAAAAGGAAATAGCAAAGGAATAAATGAAGCCGGAATTAAAAAATATGAAGATGAGCCAAATTTGAATATAGTAAATGGAAGCGATGAACCTACAACTCCTCAACCTCAAAACCAATCGATTATAAACACAACTAAAAGCAATACTAAAGATTATGTAGTTGATTTAAGCAATAATCCTTCCACACCACAACCAAATAATGCTCAAGATTTTAATACGTGCAGAAGTAATCGTGAAAGAGGGCAGCTAAATACCAATCCGAATGATACTACAACATCAACTAATGGAAATTCCGACAACAATCCAACAAATGAACTTGCTAAAGGCTGGGATGGTTCTGTAAAAGGAAATAGCAAAGGAATAAATGAAGC
>JAGQYE010000079.1 GCA_020436225.1 Bacteroidota bacterium
CTAATTCTACAAAACCTAAGAAATGTGTGTCTAAGCGTCTTCGACCAATTTTGTCTCCGCCCGGCGTAGGCAGATACGCGCGTTTGAAACGAGCTAAAAGCGGACCTAAAATCATCACTGAACCACGTAAATTGCCGGCTCGTTTTTTAAATTCTTCGGTAAGCAAAATATCAGGATCAACATTTTTTGCATTGAACGTATAAGTGCCTTCAGAAATAGAAGTTACTTTAACGCCAATTTCTGCCAATAATTCAATAAGAACATTAACGTCTAATATGTTTGGGATATTGGAAATCGTAATATCTTCTTCTGATAATAAAACAGCAGACAAAATTTGCAAAGCTTCGTTTTTTGCACCTTGTGGAGTAATCGTTCCGTGTAATGCCTTACCTCCTATAACTTCAAAAGTATCTAAGCTCATAATTTTTAATAACGTTTGCGGTTGTTATTGTTTCGGTTTTTATTATTGTTGTTATTTCTATTTCTATTATTGTTATTATTATTACTTCTATTTCTGTTGTTGTTGTTATTATTATGGTTACTAAATCTTCTTTTTTGTTGGTTGCGAGTCATATTTTCAATGTTCATTTCATCGCTGATTTTAAGTTCGCCTCCAGAAATTATTTTCATATCTTCTTTAATCAAATCGTTGCTTACTTCTTCATTACTCCAGTTTTTATAAGCCATCTTCATAAAATTACCGATAATTTCAGTGAATGCTTCTTTCTTATCTATATCTTCCATAGAAGATGCTTTTGCCACTAATGCTTCCACATTCTTTCCGTAATGTTTCATTCGGATAGAGTTTTGAGGATAAGGCAACTTTTCAGGTTTTATGCGATAAGTATCTTCCGTAGGAATTGGATAAGGCGATTCAACATTTATTTTGAATTCGGAAATGATAAACAAGTGATCCCAAAGTTTTTGTTTGTAATCAGTAACATTTTTTAATTGTGGATTTAGAATTCCCATAAGATGTACGATGCTTTCTGCCACCTTTTGGCGTTCATCTTTATTTTCAATATTTACAGCATAATCAACTAGTTTTTGTAAGTGGCGACCATATTCTCGCATATTAATGTCCACTCGTACGGTATTGTAATTCATTTAAAATTGTTTTTTGTTTTTATAAAAATTTTCATTCTTGAAAATGTGCTCTTTAGAACACAGATAATAAATAAAGTGAGTTGAAAAGGTGCAAATTATACTAAGCACTAGAATGGCTTGAATATACTTGCGAAGGCAATGCAAATATAAGAAATTTTTATAAAATGGAGTTGTCTGATTCTGAATTTTTTACACTTTCAGAATCAATATCAGTTTTGTTATAGTAAAACTTCAGGTATTCGCGTAATAAAGTAGAAAATTCTTGTTCGTTTTTTGAAAGAAGTTTTGTTTTTATCGGCAAACAATAGAGTTTAATTCCATTTTCATCAAACCATTGTTTAAAAATGCCAAGTCGCACTGCATCTTTTTCTGTCGTTATCCATGTTTTTAATTCAGGATAATTTTTGGCAATGCTTTCCAATTCTTTTAATTCAAAAGTATGATGATCGGAGAATTCGAAATGAACTACAGATTTGGAATGGACTTCAACGTAATTTTTTATGTACGTTGAATTAGCAATCCCTGTAATTAAAGCATAAACATTATTTTTATTATTTAAGTCAATTCTTTCTTCAGGATTAAAAAGATGATAAGCCGGAAAATAAAGTTGCGTAGCAAAAAATATTTTTTGATTTTGTTTAGGTTGAATTTTTTTGATAATTGATGTTTGTTCTTGCTCACCCAAATTTTCCGGACATTTCGTTACCACAATTATATTTGCGCGTTCTTTTCCTGAAGCAAATTCTCTTAAAGAGCCAAGCGGAAGTATCGAATCTTCATAAAAAGGTTTATCATAAGCTGTCAATAAAATATTGACATCAGGACGCACACTTTGATGTTGAAAAGCATCATCTAATAAAATAACTTGTGTTTGCGGTTGCAGCGAAAGTAATTTAGGAATGGCAACTACGCGTTCTTCGCCAACACTAACAGTAACATTCGGATATTTTAATTTCAACATCAAAGGCTCATCGCCAACTTCAGTTGCTTTATGATGAGAATGAACAAGCATAAATCCTGACGTTTTACGCTTATAACCTCGACTTAAAACAGCAATATTATATTGATGATAAAACAATTCAATCAATAATTCGATGAAAGGCGTCTTTCCGTTTCCGCCAACAGACAAATTTCCAACTGCAATAACAGGAATTTCAAAATGTGTTGAGCCAATAAAATGCGATTTATAGAGCCAATTTCTAAGAGTCATTATGGCACCATAAATAAATGCAAACGGAGAAAGTAATATGGTTTTGAGGTATTTCAAAAAAGAGAATTTTGGAGAACTTTACGAAAAAGCATTATTTTGTATTTGTTAGAAAAATGAAAAAATGAAAATAGCAGAAATAATTCAAACAATAGAAGAATTTGCACCTTTATCTTATCAAGAAAATTATGACAATGCAGGTTTGCTTGTTGGAGATAGAACTTCTGAATGTTCAGGTGTTCTGATTTGCTTAGATACCATTGAAGCTGTTTTAGATGAAGCCATCCAAAAAAAATGTAATCTCATCGTTGCGCATCATCCAATTATTTTTTCGGGATTAAAAAAGATAACGGGGAAGAATTATATAGAACGCGTTGTCATCAAAGCAATTCAAAATAATATTGCGATTTATGCTTGTCATACCAATTTGGATAATGTTCGCTTTGGCGTAAATAATATCATCGCTGATAAATTGCAATTAAAAAACAGGAAAATCTTAGCACCTAAAACAGGCATTTTAAAGAAACTATATACGTATGTTCCGAAAACACATAAAGAAAATTTATTGAATAAATTGTTTGAAGCCGGCGCCGGAAATATTAGCAATTACTCAGAATGCAGCTTCAGTACAGAAGGTGTTGGAACATTCAAAGGCAACGAAAACTCTAATCCATTTCTCGGTAAAAAATTACATCGACAAGTTGAGCCCGAAGTTAAAATCGAACTTATATTTCCGAATTATTTAGAACATAAAATTCTTCAAACCTTAAAAGAAAATCATCCTTATGAAGAAGTTGCTTACGAAGTAATTGCTTTAGATAATCAACATCAAGAAGTAGGCTCAGGTATGATAGGAGAATTGGAAAAACCAATGACAGAAAAGGATTTTTTATTGTTTCTAAAAACAAAAATGAAAACAAAATGTGTGCGACATACCGCATTTTTAAAGCGAAAAATAAAGAAAGTGGCACTTTGTGGAGGCGCAGGCAGTTTTTTATTGACGAACGCTATTCAGCAAAAAGCCGATGTATTTATAACAGCTGATTTTAAGTATCATAACTTCTTTGATGCTGATAATCAAATACTTATTGCAGATATTGGTCATTACGAAAGCGAGCAATTTACGGCACAATTATTTAATAAGATAATATCGAAAAAATTTCCTACTTTTGCCGTTCAAATTTCGACAATTAACACAAATCCAATAAATTATTTATAATGGCTCGTAAGAAAGAATTGACCACTATTGCTGACAAATTAGAACAATTAGACGAATTACAAGCAATTTATTCTAAAATCGATGCAATCCAAATTTTAAGAGGTGAATTACCAATTGAAGTTGCCGATTTAGAAGATGAAATCGAAGGTACAAAGAAACGTTTAGCTAAAGTTCAAGCAGAAATTGACGATGCGAAAGCAGAAATTGAACATAGAAAATCGTTGATGAAAGAAGCACAAGCTTTAATTACAAAATATGATAAGCAATTGCATAATGTAAAAAACAATAGAGAGTTTGATGCTTTGAACAAAGAGATAGAATTGCAAAAGCTAGAAATTAAATTAGCTGAAAAAAATATCGATAAAGCTGAAACTTCTATAAGTGTACACACAGAGCAATTAGAAAAAATCAAAACGCACCTTTCAAATAAAGAAAAAGATTTAGAAATTAAGAAAAGCGACCTTCAAGGAATCATCGCTGATACGGAAAAAGAAGAAGCTGAATTAATAGCTAAAGCAGAAGAAGTGGAAGTTGATGTGGAAGAACGTTTCTTGACTGCATTCAAACGTATCCGTCGTTCTTATAAAAACGGATTAGCTGTTGTTCGTGTTAGCAGAGATGCTTGTGGTGGTTGCTTCGGCTATATTCCGCCACAAACTCAGGCGGAAATCAGAACTAAAAAAATTATTACAACTTGCGAACATTGCGGAAGAATTATTTCAGGAGTAGATGATAGCGAAATAACACTTTCTGCTGAAGAAATAGCTTAAACAGAAAGAAGATACATAAAATAAAGTCGGCATATTTTGCCGACTTTTTTGTTGATATCAGGAAGTAGCATATTTTCTTTTCCGGATGAAATGATAGACAACTCCAAAAATTCCGATTAGTAAAAGTGGCACACCAAACGTGATAATTTGCCAATACGTTTTATCTTCTAATACTTTTGCTTTATCCAACAAGCGCATTTTTATTTCTCTGTTACGAGCAACAATTAAGTTGTTGTCATCGATTAAATATTCCACACAATTCAACAAGAAATCTTTGTTGGCAAAAAGTTGTCGCGTGTATTTGTCGTAACCTAATGCCAATGGCACTTGTTGCCCGTCAAAGTCATTCGAAGCAATATCGCCATCTGCAATTACAATCATTTTGTTGGTTACGCTTTTACTTTTAAATGCAGAGTTTTCTGTTTGTAGTATTTGTTGTAAATCTGATGTAAATTGATGTGCATATAAAGATGAAAATTCGCCTTCCATCAAAACGGCAAGCGGCACATTTTGTTTGTTAAATAAATACGGATTTGGTTTTTGCTTGGCGCCTTCTAAAAATATTTGAAACGGTGTAGGTTGCAAACGCGAATAAGTTGAAGTTGATAGCAACACCGTTTTATGTACATTCGGATTAGCTAAGGTATCTAAAGAGCTGGCAAACTTAAACAAGATAGGATCTAAGTTTTTTACAATCGGATGATTTTTTCCGGGAACTGCAATCGGATAAAAAACCCAAGGAAATAATTTTGGTTGTGCTTGTCCGCCAACACTTTCAATAATCGGAATTTTATTACAATATAAATCCAACACTAAATTATGATTGGTGCGCACGCCATAACGGAACAACAAATCGTCTAAGTTTAAATCGCGTGGAATGGCCATAATGCTCGGCGCCAACTTAAAACTATCTAAATCGCCAATCACATTATCTAACAACCATAACGTTTTTCCGCCGTTCATAATGTATTGGTCAATCAAAAATTTTTCTTTATCGTTTAATGCCGTTTGTGGTTTTGCAACAACTAAAATGTCAATATTATTATGCAGTAACTTATCTTTATCTAATTCTACTTTATCTATAGAAAAACTTTGCTCGGCTAAAGCTTTTAAAAATTCTTGTAAAGGCTCGATGCCCAATTCGCCATGTCCTTGTAAGAAAGCAATTATTGGTTGATGTTCGCGAGTGAGTTTTTGTATGCTGTTGGCAAATTTATATTCCAAGAAATTGACAGAATTATCTAAAGAACCTTGTGCGCCAACAGAAAATTGATTTTCTAAAATTTGTACCGGAATTTCTCTTCCATTTGCTTTGATAATTGCGCCGGGAAATATCAACTTTTCCATAAATCCATTCTGAGAATTCACTTCTAAGTTGGTTGGCTTTAATCCTTTTTTGACTAAATCTAACTGAAATTCTTCGCGTTTCTTTTGGTCTTTGATGCCATAAATATCAAAGAAATGAAAACTTACTTTTCCTTTCGAATGTGTACGAAATTCTTGTAACAATTCACGCGTTTCATTTTGCAAAATGCGAATTCCCGCCGGCAAATCTTTACCACTTAAATACACTTCAACCTCAATATTATCTTCCAATCCATTTAATAACTTTTTGGTTGATGTCGTAAGTGTATATCTTTTTTCTTCGGTTAAATCAAAACGATGATAGAAAAAAGAAGAGATAATATTGACCGCAACAACTGCCAACAAGCTATAAGCAAGTACTTTGATGGATTGTATGAAGTAATAACGTTTCATTTCTTGTTGTTGCCTTTATTTATTACCATTTTCTACTTTCTAATGCGGTTCGTGTGCCAATGATAAACAAGGCAATCACACTTAAAAAATAAACAATATCACGTGTATCCACCACACCACGACTAATAGAGTCGTAATGCGCATTTAAACCGATTGCTTGTATATAATAATCTAATTGACCTTGAAAAATACTCAACGTGCTAAATCGAAAAAAAGCATCATACATCAAATAACATAAAAAAACACCAAGCAAAAATGCAACAATCTGGTTGTTGGAAATGGAAGATGAAAAAATGCCGATAGCAACAAAAACTGCACCCAAAAAATACAAACCGATATAACTTCCATACGCTGCGCCACTGTCAATCGGTGCAGCATCTAAACTCAATTTTTTTATGCAAATAAAATAAATCAAGGTTGGTAAAAAAGTGAACGTCCACAACAACAAGGCTGCGATATATTTTCCCAACACAATTTGTAAATCGGTAATTGGTTTCGTCATTAAAAATTCTATTGTTCCACTTTGTTTTTCATCGGCAAAAGAACGCATGGTAATTGCCGGAATCAAGAAAATTAAAATCCAAGGTGCTAACGTGAAAAATGTGTCTAAAGTTGCATAGTTGCTTTCTAAAATATTACCTTGAAATACAAATAAATTTAGTGCCAACACTATAAAAAAAACGGCCATACTGATATAAGCAATCAGCGAAGAGAAAAATAAATTGATTTCTTTTCTTAAAATGGCAATCATAAAACAGTTTGGTTAGTTTGATTAGTCAATTGATGGAACACATTTTCCAAACTTCCGGTTTCTTCTTTTAACATCAATAGCGCATTGTGTTGTTGCATAGCAAATTCAAAAATAGCTTTACGTAGTGCAACACTATTTTTCCCATAAAGCATAAATTGTTTATCGTTTATTTTTTTGAAAGAAAGTAGATGTTGAATTTGATTTAGTAAATTTTCATCAATAGCATTTTCAAATTCTACTTCTACCACAATTTCTTGCTGAATCATATTTTGCAAATTATCTGCGGTGTCGTTAGCAACAATTTTTCCTTTGTTGATGATGACGACTTTATCGCAAACGGCTTGCACTTCTTGCATAATATGTGTAGAAAAAATGATGGTTTTTTCTTTTCCTAAATTTTTAATTAATGTTCTTATGTCGGCTAATTGATTTGGGTCTAAGCCGGAAGTTGGTTCATCCAAAATGAGAATTTTCGGATTGTGCAATAAAGCTTGTGCCAAGCCGACACGTTGTTTGTATCCTTTAGAAAGTTGACCAATTTTTTTATGTTGTTCGATATTTAAACCAACAAGGTCGATGACTTCTTTTATTTTTTTTTCTTTGTTAGATGCTTGTTGTTGTTTGTTTATTTGAAAGGCAAAATCCAAAAATTCACGCACATACATATCGTAATACAAAGGATTATTTTCCGGTAGATAGCCGATTTTTTGCTTTACTTCCAAAGGCGCTTTTACAATATCTAAACCACAAACTGTTGCTGTGCCCGAACTTGGTGGCAAGTAACAAGTAAGCATTTTCATCGTGGTTGATTTGCCGGCACCATTCGGTCCAAGAAATCCAAGAATTTCGCCTTTCTTTACTTCAAAAGAAATATTATCTACCGCTTTTTGCGAATCATAAATTTTAGATAATGCTTGAACCGAAATCGACATAATAGGCAAACAAAAATACACTTTTTAATTTCATCAACTTCTAAAAAAAGCTAAAGAAAAATAGGATAAATCAATTATCTTTACTGCACAAATGAGAGCATTTCCTTCTAAATTAGGCATTCTATTTTTTCTGTTTACGGCATTGATTTCTGCTTGCACCGTTGGCAATAAAATTATTCCCGATCCAAATGGAAAAACTTTTGTTGACACGATGGGTACACTTGGGAATTTTACTTTAATTGTAACCGGCGACACCAGTTTTACTACCAATATTTTGTCCGATTCTATTTTAAATGTTGTCAAAGATGATAGCTTAGTTGTCGTTGGTGCAGATTCTTTAGTGAATACGAAAATTATCGTTTCGTTCGCAACCGCAAGTGCCGATACCGGAACTTACCTTACAGAAACTTCTCCGCCCGGCATCACAACTGCCGTTTTTGGAACAAGATTATTAATTAATGGCGTTCCAAGAATTTACTTGATGACACATGGGAAAATTATCATTTCAGAAAACGACACCATCAACAATACGGTAAAAGGTAGTTTTGATGTCAACAACGAATTTTCAGGAGCCGACAAAACTTTGTTTATGCGCGCCAATTTTTATCTGCGCTACAAAGATTAAATTTCTATCGCTGTTTCAATATTATCTAAGACTGCTTTCCAAGCATATTTTTCGCGTGCAATAGCTCTTGATGCTTTGCTGATGGATTTCCATTTTTCTTCGTCTTTTAATAGAATATCTATAGCATCAACAGAGTCAGAAACGGTATCTTTAGAAAAAATATGAATGCCATCTATTGTTGCCAAACCTTCAGTACCTATTGATGTAGTAACGCAAGGAATACCTCGATATAAAGCATTTACCACTTTCACTTTTATGCCACTTCCGAACCGCAACGGCGTAATAAACACTCTACTTTTTTGAAAATAAGGTTCAACATTTTCCACAAATCCGGTTACGATAATTTGCGCATCTTTTTCAGCCATTTCTAAAATACGTTTCTCGGGATGCTTGCCTACGATATAGAGTTTTATGCTTGGATATTTTTGTTTTATGCGTTGCCAAATATCCTTATAAAACCAACACAAACCATCAATATTAGCTTCCCAACTTAATGTGCCAATGTAGAGTAATGCCAATTCAGTTTGCTTGAAATCTAAATCCGGAAAATCTAAAAGTTGATCGTCGCCGAGATGATAGGTTTCGATGAATTTGTGCTTGTCAGCTCCAATTTTTACCAATTCATCTCTGTCGTTTGGTGCAGCTAAAACGATGTTGGCTCTTTCGCAAATTTCACGTTCGTAATTTTTTATTCTATATGCTTGATTGAGCAATGCCAGTTTCTTCAACTTATTTTTTTCAATGTCAGCGTAACGTTTCCAAATTAAATATTCGCAGTTGTGTTCGTGTAAAATTATTTTTTGTTTGTAAGATTTAGGAATGTATTGAAACATCACATAATGGTCGCAAAAAACAACATCGTATTGATGAATTATTGCTTGGATTTTTTCGTAAAAATGCGTGGATTTATTTCTATATAAATTGAGCGGAATGCCTTGTAAATTGGATAGAATCAGGTTTTTTACATTTCGAGCAACATTTAATTCTTCATATATAAAGGTTGAAAGTGTAAACTTTGATTGAAATTCTTCGACGTAGTGCACATCTTCATTCTTTAAAAAACAAGCAACACTTACGCAATATTTTTGAGCTAAAAACTGAACAACTTTATTGGATTTGATAACGCCGCCGCTTACTGGCGGATAAGGTAAAGTTGGTGTTAGAAAAAGGATTTTTTTCATTTCAATATGCGAATTTACACCAAAAAAATTGTTTTCTGTTGCTGATTTATTTTCATTTTTCTAATCATAAAATTGCCAAAGTATGCCGGCACGAAATGTTCTATCTAAATAACCATAATCCGGTGCAGTATAAATTCCTTTTTGTTTAAACATTCCTTGATTAACATGTTCCACTCTAAAGAAGATATTGGTAAATTTCACTTGCAAACGGAAAAATAAATCTAATATGGGATAGAATTTTAGTTGCTCTTTATTTTGATGATAGAAAACAGCTAATGCCGGATTGTAAGCATTACCGGTAAAGTTGGTATTGTACATCAAATCGAAACCGATTTGCGCATTTAATTTTCCCGAAATCCAACCGCCTTTGTAGTATAAAGTTTGTTTCATGGCAAACACCGGCAAGCGCACAATGTCTCGATTGGAAATCCATTGCGCATACAACTCAGTGCCGGAATAAATATATTTTGTGTCGAAGTCTTTTCTGATTTTTGCGACAAAAACATTCAATGGACGATTGTATTGTTGAGGCAAAGAAAGCGAGTCGTTGTAAATGTAATTTTGTAAGAAATAATTTTGTGCAGTAATAAAGAAAAGTTGCTTCTTCCAAATAAAATCTATTTGAGTTTTTAGTTGAAATGTTTTTTTGAAATCGTTGAAATACGTGTAGTGATTGCCGAGATAAGATGCTTGTTTTCGAGTTGGCGATGCCATTGATACATTGCCTGAAAGTGCCAATGCTATTGACTTTTTAAGATTTATCTTTCCCAAAAAATTAACTTCAAAATCGCCTAGATATTCCGGAGCAACATCAACCGCAGCATCAACTAAATAATTAAATTTTATACTATCTTGTTGATTAAAAATTTTAGCTTTCAATAAGAAATCGTGCTTGGATTCGTTGGTATAACGTTGCTTGTATTTGATAAAATCATATTGTATGCCGACAGCGAAATTTAATCTTTTTGGCGTGCTGTCATTTTCAATATTCTTAAAATAAATGCTGTTAGATATTTTCCACGTTTTGGTATAATCTTGCGTGGAATCGTTATCAAAAATTAATGCCGAATAAAAAGTAGAATCAGTTTCATAATCTTTATACATAAATTTCCAATGCGAAAATTCTATATCGTGTGCAATAGCATATTTTGGTTGTAAAACTATTTTTCGTTTTGTGCTGTCGTTAATATCTACTTCTGTTTTCTTACCTAAATTTATTTGTTGATGTATGTTGATGTTGCGCTCGCTCCATTTGTTGATGGCATCATCTAAATGTACTAACACAAAACTTTTATCTTTTTTATAAAATGGATTAGTAAACACATCATCTTGTGCCCAACCGCCGTTTTCTTCATTTTTTATTCCGTTATAAATAAACGCAGCTTTTAAATTATAGCGATTGTTTTTGCTTTGATAAGAATTTTGCAAAGAGAATAAATTATGAATAGAAAGTTGGTGCGCACTGCCGCCTTTAAAACTATTGCGATGGAAGTTGAAACCCATATTTACGTTAGGTTTGATGTTGATGGCAAACTCGGCACCACCTACAATTTCTTCTTTGCCACCAAAAACAAAATCTAATTGAGTGTAAGGTGTTTTCGTATTGAAATATTTTACTTTTTCAGGTTGAATAAAATATAAATCAAACGAATTGAAACCATGTTTAAAGCCGATAGGATTTTTGTTAGTAAACATCACCGAATAATATGCTGTTCCATAATTTCCAAGATTGTGATACGGCACAAATTCTTTTTCGGTTGTGTTGTAGCGATGAAAATTCTCGAAAATAGAATCGGGTTTTTGTGGTTTTGGATTTTCTAAAGTAACATACTTCGCATCAAAATATAATTTTGGATTGGGTTTGGTAATTTGAACTTGCCCGAAACAAAAAACGAAAGCCAAACTAAACAAATATAAAATGATGTGTTTTTTCACGGCTCAAAAATACAGATTTTATTCAGCAAACTATGCGAATGTACAACGGTTATAATTGGATTTTATTCGATGATTTGCAATTTAGCAAAGCGCAACATAATTTTTTTATTGCCGATTCCGTCAAAAAATATGTTGGCAATTTTATTATCGCCGTTGCCTTCTACACTAATCACTTTTCCTTGATTGAATTTTTCGTGAACGACATGCATGCCGGCTTGTAACGATTGTAAATCGGCGGAAACTGTTGCTATAGCTCGCGTTGCTTTATTCATTCTTGTTAAGTGTTTCGGCGCATCTTGTGTTGTCGGTGTTGTTTGTATTTCCGGTTTCTTTTGGTATTGTTTACTCATATACCATTTTGCATTGTAGTTGTCTTCTGCAAAATGTTTTGGCGGTGCGGTTGTTTTTTCACGTTGTCCGAAAAATTGCTTGTGTTTCTCATCAATTTCGTCAATAAATCTGCTTTGTTCGCCGTATTGCATTTGCCCAAATTTATAACGCATCAATGCATACGACAAAGTAAGAAAACGCTTGGCGCGCGTAACGGCAACATAAAATAAACGGCGTTCTTCTTCCAAATCTTCGCGTGTATTCAGCGACATAATTGATGGAAATAAATTTTCTTCTAAACCTACAACAAACACACTGGTAAACTCTAAACCTTTGGCTGCGTGAATGGTCATTAATTTTACTTTCTCTCTGTTGTCGTCTTTTTTATCGTCCATATCTGTCAACAAAGAAATGTTTTGAAGATATGCCGCTAAATCATTTTCCGGTCGTACTTCATCTTCTTCGTATTCCGGTTTTTCTTCAACCGTATATTCTTTTATACCATTTAATAATTCTTGGATATTTTCAAAACGAGAAATGCCTTCAACCGTTTTGTCTTTATATAATTCTTGAATAATGCCGGTGTGTTTGCCAATATATTCTGCAATTTCATAAGCATTTTTGCCGTTGAGCATGGCACGAAAACTCTTTATCATAATCGAGAAATCGCGAATAGCATTTTTGGCTCGCGCTTGCATATCTTGAATAATTTCCGGCTTTTCGACAACATGCCAAAGTGGTAAATCATTTTCGTGTGCTGTTACAATAAGCCTATCAACACTGGTGTTCCCGATATCTCGTTTAGGATAATTTATAATACGCTTGAGCGCTTCTTCATCGTTTGGATTGACAACAACACGCAAATACGCAATAAAATCTTTTACTTCTTTACGTTGATAGAACGACAAACCTCCATAAATTTTATATGGAATATTGAGCTTACGCAAACCTTCTTCAAATGAACGTGATTGCGCATTTGTTCTATATAAAATAGCAAATTCAGAATGTGTTAGATGATGTCGCATTTTTTGGTCGAAGATGGCATCGGCAACTATACGTGCTTCGTCTGAATCGCTGGCTGTTTTAAAAACTTTTATTTTCTCGCCATCTTTTTTTTCTGTCCAAATTTCTTTTGCAAGTTGAGATTGATTTTGTTTTATAATCTCATTTGCTGCTTGAACGATATGTTCTGTTGAACGATAATTTTGTTCTAATCGAAAAACTTTTAAGTCGGGATAATCGCGTTCAAAATTTAAGATATTGGCAATGGTGGCTCCGCGAAATGCATAAATACTTTGCGCATCATCGCCCACCACACAAATATTTTCATCTTTTGCGGCTAAGAGTTTTACAATTTGATATTGAGCATCGTTGGTATCTTGAAACTCATCAATCATAAAATATTGAAAACGATTTTGCAGCTTGTGCAACACTTCCGGAAACTTCGATATTAACTCATACATCTTCAACAATAAATCATCAAAATCCATTGCGCCTGCTTTAAAACATCTATCTTGATACTTGGCAAAAAGTTCTTTTATTTTTGGCCGTCCGCAACTTTCATCATCGGCAATCCAGTCAACCTTTTCAGCATAAATCTGTGCATTCATCAAGGCATTTTTAGCAGCTGAAATTCTATAATATACATTACTGGCTTTGTAGAGTTTGTCGTTTAAATTTTCTTCTTTGATGATGGTTTTTAATAAACTCTTGCAATCATCCGGATCGTAAATAGTAAAATTATTAGGATAACCCAAGCGATGTGCTTCGCCACGAAGTATGCGAGCAAAAACAGAGTGAAACGTGCCCATATATAAATTGCGCGCTTCGTTGCCAACCATTTCAGAAATTCTTTCGCGCATTTCTGCTGATGCTTTGTTGGTAAAAGTCAATGCCATAATACGAAATGCATCAACATTGTTATTAATAAGATTAGCAATTCTATAAGTTAAAACTCTTGTTTTTCCGGAACCCGGTCCGGCAATAATCATAACTGCACCGTTCATTGTAGTAACGGCATTAAGTTGTACTTCGTTTAATTCGGAAAGCTCGCGCATGCAAC
>JAGQYE010000080.1 GCA_020436225.1 Bacteroidota bacterium
AAAGTTGCTGTTGGGTTAATTGTTGACAGCCTTCAAACTATTGTTGTGCTTGAAAGAAAAATTCTGCCTATAGCAGAAAAACTCAACGATGAAGGAACAATTACATTACTAACAGATTTCATCACTCAACAAGAAAAAGAAATTTGGATGTATTCATCTTGGTTAAAACAATAAATAATTATTCACTCTATAAACAACAAAAACAATGGCATTAGTAACAGTAGGACAAAAGTTTCCCGCTTTCGAAAAAACAGCAGTAGTAAGCTTAGAAAAAGGTAAAGAGTTTGAAACTATTACCAACAAAATTCACACCGATACAGACAAATGGTTGGTGATTTTCTTTTGGCCAAAAGATTTCACTTTTATCTGCCCAACTGAAATTGCAGAATTTGGAAAAAATCATGGCGAATTTAAAGACAGAGATGCCGTTTTAATCGGTGCTTCTACAGACAGCGAATTTGTACACCATGCATGGAGAACGCATCACGATGATTTACGTGGATTAACTTTCCCAATGTTAGCAGATACTTCCAAATCATTATCTCGCGAATTGGGCATTTTAACAGAAGGCGAAGAAGTTTGCTACAGAGCAACATTCATCGTAGATCCACAAGGTATTATTCGTTGGGTTTCTGTAAACGATTTATCTGTTGGTAGAAATGTAGGCGAAGTTATTCGCGTTTTAGATGCATTGCAAACAGACGAATTATGTCCGTGCAACTGGAAAAAAGGCGAAGCTACTTTATCATAATTTAGAAAGTAACAGAACATAGAAGTGAGATGTGAGCTAAGTCTTGCATCTCCTTTTTTTTAACTTTTAAAATCCAAAAAAAATGAACGAAACAGCAAAAGAAATACTAAGCGATTTAGGCATCTCTTCCGATTATAGCAATGCAACATTAGAACGTATCTCATCAGCAGAATCAAAATATTTACGCGATTTAAAATTGAACGTAAAAACAGTTTTAGCATCAGAACACCTCTCTGCAAAAGAAACACATTTGTTGGCATTGGCTGTTGCTACCAACAACAATAAAGAAATTTTAGCCAATGCATTTGCAACCAAAGCAAAAGAACTTGGTGCAAGTGATGCCGAAATTGCCGACGCTGAGGCTTGTGCTTCGCTATTATCTGCCAACAATATTTTATATAGATTTAGACATTTTGTTGGAAAGGAAAATTACAACAACGCACCGGCTCGTTTGCGCATGAACATAATGATGTCGCCGGTTTTAGGCAAAGAATTTTTTGAATTAGTGAGCTTAGCAGTAAGTGCAGTAAACGGCTGTGAAATGTGTGTGAAAAGTCATGAACAATCCGTATTAGCAGCTGGAAGTAATGAGAATAGAGTTTGGGATAGCATTAGAATTGCCAGTGTAATTACGAGTTTGGGAAAAATTGTTTATTAAGAAGAAATTTTTACAACGTAGCCACCATTTCTGCCAAACATGCTTCATCGTAGTGTTTTAATATTGATGAATGGGTTTGGTAGTATTTGTTTGGTTGATAAATAAATAAGCAAGAACCGCCTTTTAATAGGTTAATAATTTTTGCATTTTTTTCGATTGGCAATGCCGGACAACCGAAACTTCGTCCTATTTTTCCATTATTAGCAATAAATGTTTTACTTACATAATCTGCTCCATGAATTACGACGCCACGTTCTCTGGCATTGTCGTTAATGCCAGGTTCTTGTCCGTCTAATTTCAACGAAAAACCATTTGAGCCGTTGTAGGTTTCATTGCAGATATAAAAACCTAAACTACTTTGGTAAGATTCGGGTTTGTTGGAGAATTTAGTTGCCCAAAGTTCGCCACTGTTTTTACCATGTGCACACAAACTTTTTGTGATGATTTTATTGTTTTTTAAATCGAGCACAAACAAGCGTTCTTCAGTTGAAGGTTTACTGAAATCAACGATAGTGATGATATTTTGTTTTTTTATTTTTCCTTTTTCCTTTAATGTTGAATAGCCGGAAAGTGCGTATTTCAATGCATCTGGAGAAATAATAGAAAAATCGTTTAGATAAGATTCTAGTGCATTTTCATTTTTTTGAGTTGGTGTAGGCTCTAAGTCAAATAAAAAATCCGCCGGATTAGACCGATGCACGCTATTTGTAGCATCTTGTGCATACGAAGGCAAATTATTTAATGGAAAAAAAACCACCATTGCTATCAAGAAGATAGTATTTTTCTTCATAAAAAGTTTTAATAATAGTTTACGACGTGTAGAGTTCTGTTATACGTGCAATTCTTATTAATAAAGATAGGAGAAAAATAGATTTATCCTTATTTATGGCTACTGTAAAATGCTTAAAAACTTGTTAAAACGTTGATATATAAGCGATTTCTTGATTTTAAGCAAGAAGATTTAGGTTGGTGGAAAAGTTGGAAAATTGAAAATTTAACTCAACCTATTACTTTATAGCATACCTAACGACCAGCGTTTTAGAGATGTTTACTTGCACATTTTCAGGTGAAGCATTGTTCTTGAATAAATTTCCCATCATCGAAAATATGGCACCGAAGCCACCCATACTTTCCGGATTATTAAACATAGATGTATAAATATCGGTTGCACTTTGATTGGAAACGTTTAGCGGTTGCCCTAATGAAACATTCATCGCTTTTGCAATGGCTGTGGCTTCACGTTCTGCTTTCTTCATCAATTTGTCAATTAACAACAATTCGTATGTTTCTTTATTTTTTAATTGGGTGTTTGTAACAATGATAGAAATTTTATCTAATGCACTTAAATCTGATTTTATTTTCTTTAATAGTGCAATATCATTTAAGTGTACTTCATACGCATTTTCGAATAAATTCAAATCTTTTGAGAAGAAGTCTTTATCGTCTTTTTTCTCGTGGAATTTATAGTTCAAATTATATTTCTCCAATACACTTTCAATCTTCTTTTTAGTAGCCAGCTTTTCATTGTCTTCTTTGCGTTGTTGCTCGATATCTTGGTCGCTGTCATCATCAAAAAAGCCGGATTTCTCTTTTTTCGGCAACTCAATTTTTAATGTAATAGCATCGGGATTGACCAACAACGTATCGGTTACTTTTACTTCAATATATCTTTCATTAGTGCTGGAAGTTGAAGTGGTAAATTGCGCATTTGCAAGAAAAAGTATTTGCATGCAAACAAAAAACAAAAAAATATTTTTCATAGTTTAAGATTTAGGACTAAAATAAGAATTAATAATGAAGTATTTTATTTTGTAAGAAATTGATGAGTATTTTTTCTAAAATAAACTAAACATTTTTTATGCAAAAACCTTCTCATCAATTTCTTTAAAAATAGCTTCGGTTTGGTTCATGGTTTTGATGTTGTCGTACACTAAAATTAAACTGTTGCCGCTTTGTTTTAAGTTGCATTTCTTTTTTGATGTTTGGATATGTTCCATCACTTTCGGGAAATACGGACTTTCGTAATACGGTGATTTTGGATTGTCTAAGAAATAACAACGCAGTTTTCCATTTTTTAATATGATGCGTTCAAAACCAATTTTCTTGGCTATCCAACGAATGCGCAAACCATCAAATAACTCGTTGATTTGTGTCGGCAATTTGCCAAATCTATCTTCTAATTTTTTCACAAATTCTTGCAATTT
This sequence comes from Bacteroidota bacterium, assembly GCA_020436225.1. Taxonomy (GTDB): domain Bacteria; phylum Bacteroidota; class Bacteroidia; order Chitinophagales; family JADIYW01; genus JADJSS01. The sequence goes on from JAGQYE010000080.1 coordinate 3,614, forward strand.
TTGCTCATTTTCAATCGCATCTAATTCGGTGTATAAACGCAAGCGTTCTTCTGTATTTTGCACATATTCCAACGGAATTTGCATTTCTATATCCGTGTCAATTGTGCAATCGTACACAAATTGTTTTTGCTCTTCAATTTGCTCTTTAAACACTTCTTTAAAATCAGTGTATTTCAATTCTTGAATTGCTTCATCTAAAATTTTGTGATACATCTCAAAACCGATATCGGTAATAAAACCACTTTGCTCGCCACCCAATAAATTGCCTGCACCGCGAATATCCATATCGCGCAATGCGATTTGAAAACCTGAACCTAAATCAGAAAATTCTTCTAAAGTTTGCAAGCGTTTTCGTGCATCATCTGTCAAAGTAGATTTCGGCGGCGACAACAAATAACAAAAAGCTTTTTTGTTAGAGCGACCAACGCGTCCGCGCAACTGATGCAAATCGCTCAAGCCAAAATGATGTGCATTGTTGATGATGATGGTGTTGGCATTCGGAATATCTAAACCACTTTCAACAATGTTGGTAGAAAGCAATACATCAAATTCGCCGTTGATGAATTGCATCATAATTTCTTCCAATTGATTGCCATCTAATTGTCCGTGCGCCGAGCGAATATGAACATCCGGACACAACCTACGCAACACAGTTTCTAATTCTACTAAGTCTTTCACGCGATTGTGAACAAAGTAAACTTGTCCGCCTCGAAACACTTCAAACTCTATTATTTCTTTGATGTTTTTGACATCAAACACTTGCACTTCGGTAGAAATGGGAATTCTATTTGTTGGTGGTGTCATGATGTTCGACAAATCTCTTGCGCCCATTAATGAAAATTTTAATGTGCGCGGAATCGGCGTTGCCGTAAGTGTTAGCGTATCTACATTGTGTGCTAATTGTCGCAATTTTTCTTTTGCCGAAACGCCGAATTTTTGTTCTTCATCTATGATCAATAAACCCAAATCTTTAAACAATAATTCCTTGTTTAAAATCGCATGTGTGCCAATTAAAATATCAATTTTTCCTTCTTTAGTTTTTTCTAAAGTTTCCTTTTTTTCTTTGGCTGTTTTAAATCTATTTAAAAAATCTACAGACACACCATGTTCTGCTAATCGAGTAGAAAAAGTTTTAAAATGTTGCCAAGCTAAGATGGTTGTTGGCACCAACACTGCCACTTGTTTTCTGTCTGTAACCGCTTTAAATGCTGCACGAATGGCAATTTCCGTTTTTCCAAAACCAACATCACCACAAATCAATCTATCCATTGGATGCGGCTTTTCCATATCGGCTTTTACATCAATCGTTGCTTTACTTTGGTCGGGCGTATCTTCATACATAAAGCTCGCTTCCAACTCATCTTGCAAATACGTGTCTTTATTAAAAGCAAAACCTTGTGCCACTTTTCGCTGTGCGTATAACTTTATCAACTCGGCGGCAATATCTTTTATTTTTTTCTTGGTTTTATTTTTGAGATTTGTCCAAGCATCGCTGCCGAGTTTATTGATTTTAGGAACATGACCTTCTTTGCCGGTGTATTTCGAAATTTTATGTAGCGAATTGATATTGACATACAACAAATCATTGTCTTTATAAATCAGACGAACCATTTCTTGCGTTTGTCCGTTTACGGTAACTTTTTCCAAGCCTGAAAATTTGCCAACGCCATGGTCGATATGCGTAACAAAATCGCCTGGATTTAAGTCTTTAAGCTGACGAATAGAAATGGCTTTATTTCTATTATAAGCAACCTTTGTTTTGTATTTGTGATAGCGATCAAAAATTTGATGGTCGGTATAACACGCAATTTGTAAATCTTTATCTATAAAACCTTGTGCCAAATCTATATAGCAAGGATGAAATTTTATTTGCGCTTGTTTATCTTCAAAAATATTTTGAAAACGTTCAATTTGTCTGCTGTTTTCTGAGCATAAAAATGTTTGAAAATTCTCTTTTTGATGTTGTTGAATATCCTGAATTAATAAATCGAAATTGCGGTTGAACGAAGGTTGTGGTTGTTGATGATAATCTATTTCTATACTGTTTTCGCTCTGAAAAATGGTTGAACTTTTTTTGCCTGATTCGACTATCGAATATCTGTTTATTTCATTAATTAAATTTTCCGGCGAAAGCAAAATATCGTGTAATGTTTTACCAATGAATGAATGTTCTTTTATTTTTTTATGTTGAATAATCTCAAATTCTTCTAATGCTTTGAGATAATTTTGCTCTATTTTTTCTTGGAATAAACCAGCATCACGCAACCAAATAAGTGTATTTTCCGGTAGAAATTCAAACAACGCTGACGTAGTTTCTTTAGTAAAATGTGCTTGGATATTTGGGATAATCGTCAGCTCAGAAATTTTGCGAATAGAAAGTTGTGTTTCCGGTTCAAAGGTGCGCAAACTTTCCACTTCATCATCAAATAATTCTATTCGATAAGGCAATTCGTTGCCGAAAGAAAACACATCTATAATGCCACCGCGAATAGAAAACTCACCGGGTTCGTAAACAAAATCCGTGCGATTAAATCCATATTCAATCAATAAATCCAACATAAAATCGACATTGATTTTTTCGCCGGTTTTTAGAAAGAGTGTATTTTCTATCAACTTTTCTTTTCTTACCAAAAGTTCTTGCAAAGCTTCAGGATATGTAACGATGATAGTTCCTGATTTTTTGGTGTTTAATAAAGCATTTAATGTTTGCGCGCGCAATAAAATATGATGATTGCTTAGCTCTGCAAAAGCATTATTTTTTTTGTAAGATGATGGCAGAAAAAGGATTTCTGTTTTCTCTAAAAGTTGTTGTAAATCATTTTGGATATACTGCGCATCTTCGTCATCATTGGCGATAATAATTTGCGTAAAATTGGATTGCAAATAAACTGCAGAAGTAATAAAATTTATGGAAGAGCCAATAGTTCCACGCAACAAGACGCGTGCTTGCGAAGTGGAAAGTTGTTGAAGAAGTTCTTGCGTGCGGTGGTCGTCTCGAAACAAGAACAATAATTGCTGCAAATCCATTGCTTAAAAATGGCAACTTATCTCAAAATAAATTGCACACAAAAATACAAATTATACGAAAGGAAAAGAATGAAGAAATAGTGAAAATTTTTTCTATTGATTGAAAATAACATCAACCATTAAAAAAGACAGCTATGTGTGATTCCCTTTTACAAGAATGACTTTTAACAGTCATTATCTCGAAAGAGGTAATCTCATAAAACATATTCAGATTGATTTTTAACTGAACAAATAAATTTTTATAAACTTTCTACTACTGTTAAACTCGCCGGCGAGCAACTGAGGTTTACTTTATCTATAGTAGGCACAAATTCTTCAATAAAAATTTCATCGCCGTCAGATGCATATTCTAACAACTCGGAAATATTTAATTGTTTTTGCTTGATAAAACGAAGATAAATGGGCGGTTCGCCTTTTTTTCCAATATTCGACTTAAGCGTGATATTAAATAAGACTTTAGTTTTGTCGTTTTTAAAGACGGTGATGATGCCTTTGGAATTTTTGGGAATATAAGCACCGGAATTAATCGGCGTTTTATCTAAAAAGGCTTGTACGCAAATGGTTTTGTTGTTGCGCTCTGCAAAATCGGAAACACGCTGCAAGGCAAATGCAGAAGTGCAGAGAAACAAAATAACAGCCATTAGCAAACTTCTCATTCTTAAAAATATAACTTTTCTTTGTTTAAATAATGTTCGTATAAATAAGATAATGTTAAAAACGTTAAAAAAGTTCATTTCGTATAAAAATCTTGCGTTACGTAAAGATGAATTTCGCCTTTAGCTGTTTTTCTGATGGCTGTTCCGCAAGCACTGAATTGAAAATCTTTATACAATAAGTTATAGCGATGCGGTGGCGAGTTGTACAAACTTTCTATTATTTCTTGAGCCAATTTTATATAGGAAGATTCAACATCATCAAAGTATTCTAAATGGCAATTTTCTGCTGTTGTTTGATATTCTTTAATACCGCAAGCTGCAAATCTATCTTCCTCAGTTTTTAATTTAGAATTATATGGATTATCATGTTCAAAAAATTGGTATTGTGCCATCTGTTCGCTGTGAATCACCACAGCTTGTAATAGCTTCTTATCCATTTTTAGTGGAGCTAAGTGATACATTAATCTTAACCTGTTGGTGGCAAAAAACAAACAAGCATTCAATAAATGCAAGTCTAAATTTTCAATGTCAATTTGTTTTTGTATTTCATTTAATTGATAAAAAGATTTGGTGTCTAATTCAGCATAAACATTCTCTTTGTAATAGGAATTTTGGAGAAAATAAGAATTCTTGCTCAACCATTTATTATTGCCACTTGCAAGCAATAAAACAAGCATCAACCAACAACAAACAATTCCTTTTATCATCGTTGTATTAGTACGTAAATTTGATTAAAATATTGTATAAAAAAAGCCACAAACGAGTTGTGGCTTTAGAATTATATGTTGAATGATTATTTCTTACAACAATCTTTCTTTTTTTCTTCTTGCTTTTTGCAACAAGCTTTTTCATCTATTATACATTTCTTCTCAACGATAGTATGGCCTAAAGAATCTGTATATGTAGTGTCTGTTAAGTAAGTGCAATTTTTATCATCCATTCCTTTCATGCAAGCTTCACTTTTCATTTCGTGGCAAGCCGGAGCAGCTGTTGCACCTCCAACATGCAATAATCCATTTGTATTCAAATATGGAGCAATAATCAAAGAAACGATTGACATTAATTTGATTAAGATATTCATTGATGGACCGGATGTATCTTTAAATGGATCGCCAACTGTATCACCAGTAACTGCTGCTTTGTGTGGTTCTGATTTTTTATAAAACGTTTCGCCATTTATTTCTACACCTTTCTCAAAAGATTTTTTAGCATTATCCCAAGCACCACCGGCATTTGATTGGAACATTCCCATCAATACACCGGAAACAGTAACACCTGCTAATAAACCACCCAATACCTCAGGACCAAACAAGAAACCGATTACAATTGGTGTGATTAATGCTATAGCACCCGGCATCATCATCTCTCTAATTGATGCTTGAGTTGAAATAGCTACACATTTTTCATATTCCGGTTTTGCTTTGTATTCCATAATGCCAGGAATTTCGCGGAACTGACGACGCACTTCATTTACCATATCCATAGCTGCACGTCCAACTGCAGAAATAGCTAATGCAGAGAATATAAAAGGTATCATACCACCGATAAACAAACCTGCTAAAACAGGCGCTTTGTAAATATCGATAGCATCTATGCCGGAAACACCAACAAATGCTGCGAACAACGCCAATGAAGTTAAGGCTGCAGATGCAATCGCAAAACCTTTACCTGTTGCTGCCGTTGTGTTACCAACTGCGTCTAAGATATCTGTTCTTCCACGTACTTCTTCAGGCAATTGGCTCATCTCAGCAATACCGCCAGCATTATCTGCAATCGGACCAAAAGCATCGATAGCCAATTGCATCGCTGTTGTCGCCATCATACCTGCTGCTGCAATGGCAACGCCATATAAACCGGCACACAAATAAGAACCAAAAATTCCGGCTGCTAACACGATAATCGGCAATACTGTACTTTCCATACCTACCGCTAAACCACCGATAATGTTGGTTGCGTGACCTGTAGAAGATTGACGAACGATAGATAATACCGGACGTTTGCCCATAGCAGTATAATATTCTGTGATGATAGACATTAAAGCACCAACAATTAAACCTACCATAATTGCACCAAATACGCCTGTTGATGTAAATTCATGTTCACGTAAAACCATAGTATCTGGTAAAATATATTTTACTAAGAAGAATGAGGCAATACCTGTTAAGATAATAGAACCCCAGTTTCCTAAGTTTAATGCGCCTTGTACATTTCCATTTTCATCTTTAACAGAAACAAAGAAAGTTCCTATCCAAGAAAAAACGATACCAACGCCGGCAATTGCCATTGGCAATAAAATTGGAGCTAAGCCACCAAAATTATCTGTAGAAATCGTTTCTTGTCCTAATACCATTGTAGCTAAAACTGTTGCCACATAAGAACCAAATAAGTCGGCACCCATACCGGCAACATCACCAACATTGTCACCTACGTTATCAGCAATTGTAGCCGGATTTCTAACGTCATCTTCCGGAATACCAGCCTCCACTTTTCCAACTAAATCAGCACCAACATCAGCAGCTTTTGTATAAATACCACCACCAACACGTGCAAACAATGCAATAGATTCAGCACCTAAAGAAAATCCAGTTAAAACCTCAATCGCACGTTTTACATTTGCCGGATCTACACTTCCATTAAAATGAGCATAAAACACGATGAATAAGCCTCCTAAACCAAAAACAGCTAAACCTGCAACACCTAACCCCATTACAGAACCACCTGTAAATGACACATTTAAAGCATTAGCTAAACTAGTACGTGCAGCTTGTGTAGTACGCACATTGGCTAAAGTTGCCACTTTCATACCTACATAACCTGCAAAAGCTGAAAAAACTGCTCCAATTATAAATGAAAGTGCTATGATTGGAGAAGATTCTTCTCCTCCTTTCCAGCCTAAAAATGCCAATAAAATAGCGGCTATAATTCCAAAATAACTCAATACTTTCCATTCTGCTTTTAAGAATGCGATAGCACCGTTAGCAATGTATCCGGCTAACTCTTGCATATTTGCATCGCCGGCATCTTGTTTTTTAACCCAAGCATACTTAATTGCCGTGATGATTAGTCCAAAAATTCCTAAAAATGGAACGACATAAAAAAGTGTATTCATAATCTAATAATTTGATTTTTAATGCGGTGCAAAAGTACAACAAAGTTTAGAATTATTAACATTCCGAAAATTTGTTAACATAAATACTAAAAAGACACATTTCATCGACACATTGGTCAAAATATATCATTTACTTATTGTATTTCTTTAGTTTAGTAGAATTTTCGTTTTAAATTTATCGTTCATCAAAAAATCAATGAAAAAAGTAGAAAACAGATGAATAAAATAGGCATTGTTACCATAACGTTTAATAGTGCGCATGTTATAGTACCTTTTATGGAGTGTATTGTTGCACAAACGCATCGTTATTTTTTGCTTTATGTAGTGGACAACAATTCATCAGACAATACTTTAGAACTTATCAAAAACTTTAAAGATGATAGAGTTATCATCATTTCAAATAATAAGAATGTCGGCGTTGCAGCAGGCAATAATCAAGGAATAAAACAAGCATTACATAATGACTGTTCCGAGATTTTGATACTTAATAATGATGTAGAATTTGAAAATACATTATTGGAAAAACTTTCACACCAATTACAAGTATTGAATTGTAGTTTAGTCGCACCAAAGATGATGTATTATCCGGAAACAAATTTGATTTGGTGGGCCGGCACCAAATTTAAAGAAAGTGAAGGTTGTATGACCAACCACATCGGCATACAACAAGAAGATAAAGGTCAATTTGATACGATAGAAAAAATGGATTATGCGCCAACCTGTTGTGTGTTGCTCAAAAAAGAAGTGATAGATGATATAGGTTTATTTGATGAAAAATATTTTGTGTATTACGATGATACCGATTTCTTCTATCGTATCTACAAACAAAAAAAACATCAACTTTATTATTATCCGTTTATTGAATTTTACCACAAAGTGGGCGGTTTATCCAACATGAAAGAAGGCGGTGCAAAAAAGTTTAAGTTCAACGATTTTTATATTCACTTATTTACGCGCAACCACGTGTATTATTTAAAGAAACAACACAATTTTCTTGGATGGTTCAATATCCTTTATTTTTATTTCAGAATGAACCTTCGATTTTTATTTAGTGGAAAATATCATCGCAACATCAAAACTTTTATCTTACTCCAAAAATCATATTTTCAAGGTTTGATGATGTAATTCTTTCTATCTAACGCAATAAAATAATGGAACCCATTATTGCTTTTTTTCCTGTTTTAGGATCTTTCATTCCTTCCCATGCTTTGCCATTCGTAAAAATGGCTCGTATCTTCCAAACATAAACATCTTGCGGTAAAATTTTTCCATCTACGCGACCATCCCAAGCTTCTGAAGGTTGCCCATTTTCTAAGGCTGTACTTTCCCAAAGCAATTGTCCGTAAGTAGAAAACACTTGCACATGATATTCTCGTAACGATAAACCTTTTGGTTTCCACACAGCACTTTCACCAACTCCAACTTCCGGCGAGAAAATATTTGGAACATATAATTGTCCGGCATAATCTACACCAATCGGATAGGAAACTGTGTCTTTACAGCCTTTGTTACTTTCTGCAAAAAGTGTCACGCGATATGGTCCTTCACCATTATATTGATGCGAAGGATCTCGTAGGTCTGAGGTGTCATTATCTCCAAAATTCCATAAGAAAGTAGATGCATTTGATGTTGTATTAGTAAAGTCGATTGGTGCATTAAATCCATTTCCCGTAAAATTGAACAAGAAATCGGCAACCGGTTTCGGATAAATCTCTACGGCAGCTACTTTTGTTACGCTATCTCGACAATCGCCATTTGTTGCGGTCAAGGTTACATTATAAATTCCGGCATTCGGATATACATACGACAAACCGCCAA
>JAGQYE010000081.1 GCA_020436225.1 Bacteroidota bacterium
AGCTGTGTTCATATCGTTATTGGTGGAATTTTTTGGATAAAATAATCAATTTTATATGAATTGTAAAGTTTAAAATACGGATCATTTTTAATAAAATCTGTAGCTTCTTCCATAGTATTGGCTTCTAAAATAATTAGAATACCTTTGTAAGATTGGTCTGGATTATGAATTACACCTCCGTAACGTATTCTGTCTTTATTTTCTTTTACAAATTCTAAATGCTTGTTCCTGACAATTGGAATTTGTTCTAAATATTGGCTGTTAAAATATGCATAGAATACAAAAGAACTCATAAAAGAGATTTGCCAAATTTATGTATTTAATTGTAATACTCAAAAATTAATTGTAGCATTTCATCTTTAGATGATTCTCCGTTGAATACATCAAAAATATTTATGGTTCAAAATGTAACGATTTATGCGTGATAAATATACTATATATTTCATCTTATTGCTCTTGTTCAACTAAAAGATAAGCATAATTTTACTCGACTTGAATATTTATTGTTTTTTTATTTTTACTGTTTGTGCAAGAAATGGAAATAGAATAGCTGTTCCTTCAAGAATAAGAGTAAAAGGTACAGACAAGATTTAGAAATATTATTTTTAGGACTTGTTCTATTGTAAAAACTGACGTAACTTGAATTCTATTTAAAAATCAAGCAATCGTATATATGGCTAAAATTATACAACTAACAACATACGAAAAAGAAGGCGTTGACTTGACGGTTTACGAAAACTTTTTAGACGAACCTATTCAGCGTGTTTTTTTCTTGAAAAATTTAAAACAGAATAGCGTTCGTGGTGGCAAAGTTTCTGCAGTTGGCTACGAAGGAATTGTTTGTATCCAAGGTTTTTGCACCGTTTGCATTCGCAATAAAGACGGCGAATCAACTTATCACTTAAATAATCCCAATACTTGTTTAATCATTGAACCGAACGAATGGCATCAGATTTCACAATTTGAAGACGATAGCATTTTATTGGCATTTTCCAATAAAAAATACAACGAATTTTAGCCTGTACAGCAATTAAAATGCAAATAAATTCCTCAAATATAATTGATAGAATAGACACCTATTTTAGCAAGCATACCAACATAAAAATTTCTGTTCTTTTTATTGTATTAAACGCAATGCTGTTTTGTGTAATTGGCGGTTATCTCGAAGATTATGAAAGTCTTTATGCTTCAATTTGTCGAGGTTTATATACCGATTATGCGATTAATGATTATTTGCAAGATTTCCATACTGTACTTTTTTCTGTTTATTCGTTTGTCAATTCAAAATTTCCCGACTATAATGTTTACGGCATTTGGCTGTATGTTCTTAATATATTGACGCTTTGTTATGCCGGTTTTATTTTGTTTAAATTGTTTAAAAAATTCCCGCTATTTTTCTTTGTAGCATATTTGTTTCTTGCTTTAGATTCTATCTTAAATATTTCATCGAATAGGATAGTAATAGTTTTAACAAGCAGTGTGTTTGTTCATCTTTTGCTTAATCATCGGCTGCATTTTTTTATTCCGTTTATCGTGTATAGCTTTTGTTTGCTCGTAAAACCTGAGATTGTTGTGTTGATTTCATTTACATTAATAGTGGCATTGTGGATAGAAAATAAGCTAACCAAAAAACAGTTGATTTTATTTGCTTACGGCTTGTTTTATTTTTTGTTGATTCAATTTTTGTTCAAGCATTTTTTCTCGGAAGCTCGTCAAACATTTTTATATTATGAATTAGATTTTTTTGACAAATCAAATATTGATTATGGTCACTTAACGGCAACACAATTGTTACAAGTTGACGCATTTAAAAAGTTTAATATCGTAGATAAAGTCCACTTCACAAACGCGTTTTATAAATCCATAGAATATAAACATTTTTATTTCTCGTGGTTGAATATAAAACAATGTTTGACATGCATAAGTTGGATAGTCCGACAGTCGTATGTATATGTTTTAGTCAATATAATTTTAATTGCTTTGTTGATTTGGAAATCGAATAAACGCACAGTTTTTTGTGCACTGTTTTTATGTTTATCTATTTATGTTGTATCGTTTATCATAAAAATTCCCGATAGATATTTGGAAACGTATTACGCATTAACGGCTCTGTTTTTTGCTTGGATTTTGATAACGCAATTTAAGTGGCAACGCCTGTTTTTATTAGTGTTTTCTGTTGCTTGTTTGCTCATTTTAACTTCATTTCCTGCTAAAATGGAACAATACAAAAACACACAAACTAAAGTAGAACGATTTTATACAACGTTGTATGCACAAAATGCAGCAGATAGTTTATTCGTCATTAATAATGTGGAATATTTAGGTCGCTATTTTCCGCCTGATCCGTTTTATAAAATTAAAAGGCAAAATTGTACCTTTTTAAACTTTTGGTATTTTACAACTTATCAATCTTATATTTCGCGTTGGGAAAAACTGTGCCGATGTAATCCTTTATCTTTACAAGAAAAAGTGGATTTTATCATTTCCAATCACATACCGTTTATGACAAAGATGAAAGATTTTCTTGTTTTGAAACAGTATTTATATAAGATGTATAAAATGAAAATTAGAATTGAAAATTTTACTAAAGTAGATAAAGACTTGTATCAACTACATTTAAAATACCAATAACATTATGCTGAAAAAAATAAGCATATTTCGGATTGTAAATCTCCTGTATTTCTGTGCAATACTTGTTATTGGAATAGTATATTGTAAAGAACGCGCACTGTTCGCCGATTGTTCACCGGCATTATATGAATTTATAGATAAACACATTCCGTATTTTGGGTTGAATAGAATTTCTCCGTTTATCAATTATATTTTTCCTTGTTTGCTTTCACTTTTTGATGTGCCGATTTCTGTAATCATTTATAGCTTTGGATTAAACTATTTGTTATTGCCCATTTTGGTTTATGTATTTCTGCGTTATAAGCAAACCAGCATCAAATATGAAGTTTTGTTTTTAGTATCGTTTGCCTTTTTTAATACTTATACTTTCTTCTATTCCTTACACGATTATTGGACGGGCTTTTACTTGTTTTTTGTTTTAATTAGGTTGATAGATGATGTATATTTTAAAACGTTAAAACGCAAAATCATCTATATTTTGCTACTTAATATCTTAATTTTAAATGCACATTCTTCGCTCTTGTTTCCTTTGTTTAGTTTCTACTTATTCTATTACATTTTTGGGGAAAATAAAGACAAGCAAATCTTAAAATATGCAGGAAGTGTTTTGGTGCTGTATGCGCTGTTGAATGTGCTACTGCCAATGCATTACGATAAAGTCATTTTAGCTTCTGATATTTTTGATAAACAGATTTTCCATAGCATTATGTTTGTTTCTTTTATCAAAAGTTGGCAAGGCATTAATTTGTTTTATTGTATCGCTATTATATTTACAGTTGCAATCTTGTTGTACAAGAAAAAATTCACATTAACCGGATTTTTTATTTTCATCGTTGTTGCTTCGTTTGCCTTATTTCTATTGTATTTTCAGCAGTTTGAATATACCATTTATTCCGAAGGTCAGTTGAAAGCTGTTGCTACACTTGTTCCGATAATTATCGTTTTTTGTTTATTTCGTTTCTTAAATAAGAAATATGTTTTGATGTTTGCTGTAGTGTGTTACTCGTTTTCTGTCTTTAATTTATTGAAAGGAGCGAACCTCGTTCGAACTCAATACAATGCAATAAAACATACATTAACTTTATTTGATTCCAATGTGTATCTAACTTCATCAAAAGAGAATTGTCCGTTAGAATGTATCAGTATTGCTCAACAAAGTTATTTTATCAACCAATTAGAATTCAATAGAAATTTTTGCATCTTTTCTAATATCAATGATAATAAATTTGTACAAACGTTAAACCAACATTGGATTGAACAAAACAAAACTCAAACCAATAAACTACTCAAGTTTCCCGATGAGATTAAATATTTGAATGCCGATAGCTTAGGTGTAGATATTACAAAAATGTTTGCCATCTATCCCAATAATTCTTGCGATATGATGATTGATAGATTAAGTCATTAAATATTGACAAAACAGCGTTAAATGCTATGATTTCTCAACCAAAAAATTTCCGATAATTAAGGCATCTAAACCGGAACTGTAAAAGGTGGCTAACGCATCGCGTGGTGTACACACTATTGGCTCGTGCGACAAATTAAAACTTGTATTCAATACAACACCATGTCCGTTTATTGATTTCAAATGTTGAAGTAATGCATAAAATAAGGCATTTTGGTCTTTGTTAACAGTTTGTATTCTCGCCGAATTGTCAACATGAATAACGCTTGGAATATGTTGTTGTGCAAATGGCGTTGCCTCATACGTAATAGTCATATATGGCGCAATTTTTTGTTTTCCGATAAAATATTGCGCTACATCTTCTTCTAAAATACTCGGACAAAACGGACGAAAACTTTCTCTGAATTTTATTTTTTCGTTGACGATTTTTTGTATGTCGGCATGTGTTGGATTGGCTAATATACTTCGATTGCCCAACGCTCTCGGGCCGAATTCCATTTTTCCTTGAAACCAACCTATGACTTTATTTTCTGAAATTAATTGTGCTGCTTTTAAAGCCGGATTTTCCAACTTCGTATAACTAACTTTGCTTGCTTGCAAGACATGTTCGATTTCCTTATCTGTGTAACTGTTTCCTAAAAAAGTATGCTTTGGTGCAATAGGTTTTTGGTTGGCATCAATAGCAGTTAACCAAGCAGAGCCTAAGGAAATTCCACTGTCAGAAGATGCAGGTTGCACATACAACTTTTCTACAAAATCAGCATTCATTATTTTTTGATTAGCGACACAGTTTAATGCTGAACCGCCAACCAAACAGATGTTTTTGATGCCTGTTTGTGTTGAATAAAACTGTACTAATTTCAATAAACAATCTTCGAAATGTTGTTGAGCAGAAGCTGCTACATCTTGATAAAAATTTTCCATTTCGGCATTGGGAATTCGCCTTGGCTTTCCCATTTTTTCAAGAAATTGTTGGTTGAACAACATCTCATCTCTGTGTGCTGAAGGTTGTCCTTGTGTTATTGTAATTAAAAAATCTTGATTGAGTTTCAGCTCGCCATTTTCTACATTAATAAGCGAAGAAAAATCATAAGCATGTCGATTGCCATAGCTGGATAAGCCCATCAGTTTGTATTCATCGCTATCTTTTACAAAGCCACAATATTGTGTCATCATCGAATAGAAAAAACCTAAGCTGTTCGGCCGTTCTGCACGATAAATTGTTTTCAGAGTATTATTTTTTCCGATAGAAACTTGAAAAGAAATGCCGTCACCGGAGCCATCATAAGAAAAGATTAAGGCTTCTTCAAAGTTGGACGCACAGAAAGCACTAATAGCATGACAATCGTGATGATGATAGCGTTTTATTGTTGGGCAATAGCCAAATTGATTGTTGAAATAGGAGACAAGTTGTTCGTTGAAATTTCCATTCCAAGTGCTTCCATGAAAGGCGACAACGTCGATTTGATGCATAGAAATTTGAGCAATTTTAAGAAGTTCATGTATAGCTAAATAAGGCAATTTTCCGGCAGAATGTTTAATTCTGTTTAGCCGTTCTTCTTCAATGGCAGCAAGGAGTTGTCCATCTTTAAGTAATACAGCACTTATATCTTGATAACCTTGTCTGAAACCGCCATTAATGCCAAGTATATACATCTATTTCAACTACATTTGATTGCTATTTGCAAGTATAAGGCAATTTTTTTAAACATAGAAACTTAAAGCAAAAATGTGATTCTATTCTACATTGCGTTTTCCATATTGTACACCTTTCCATTTATTGCTGCCTAATTCTATATTCACCACTTTCAAATCGCCTGCAAATTCGTTGAATTCACCTTGAGTATAATTTCCATATTTATCTACTGCCAATGAACAGCCAATCATTTTTTTACCTTCATAAGGACCACCAACAATATAACCGACACTTGTAGTAGAAATAAACGGAATTTCATATTGTTTGGCAATGCTTGTCAGTGGTTTTATCCATTTGTCGTGGTACGGATCCATTTCTTCGGTTACAGAATGGTCAACCGTCCAAGATGACGGCGACAAAATAATTTGAGCGTTCATGTGCGCTAAACTCTTAGCTAAATGTATAGCATCAATATAATTATCGGCACAAATGTTCATTCCAATTTTCCCAAATTTTGTATCTATGACATGGAGACTTGTGCCGGGTTCATAAAAAGGGAATTCAACTTCCAATAAATTTATTTTTCGATGTTTATGAAGTATTTTTCCTTTATCGTCGATGAGAATTGCGGTATTGTATCGCTTGTTTTGTTCTAATTCAGTTAAGCCCAAACAAAGATGCAGTTGATGTTTTTTTGCCAAGTCGCAAAAGAAATCACTTCTGTTTCCCGGAATTGGTTCGGCTTCTTCAAAAGCAGCAGGATGCGTCCAAGCTAAATCCAATGTTTCCGGCAATAAAACAATATCGGCTTGCTGTTCCGCCGCTTTTTCTATTAATATTTTTGCTCTGTTTAAGTTGCGTTCCGGTTCGCCGCCTTCGACTAACAACTGAGCCATGGCAATTTTAATATGCATGGAATTATTTAAAATCTAATCCAAAATATTTCTCATATACAACTTTGGTAAAGATACCTAATTTGCAAGCTATCCAAATAGGAAATTTAAAAAAACGCATGATAGAATAACTGTTGGGGTAGTCCCAGAAATTTTTGGGTGGTAATGCCATATACGAATCAAATTCTTCGCGCGAAATGCCCAAGCGTTTTATACAAAGTTGAATGATTTTCTCATCTTCCATTACATATTTTTCTTTCACAGCTTGCAAGGCATATTCACGGCTCATTTGTCCGCTTCTGATTAACGCGGAATAAGCCACTAAACGGAAATCAATATTAAATTTTTTTCGGTGCACTAAGGTAATTAAGCTCCAATATAAATCGTCGAAATAATGTGCGCCGGGATATACCCAATCCAATTCTTTAGATAAGATTTCTTCGGCTTTTTTTCTGTTGTATGGATAATAATAAAATGGTGCAATAGTTTTTATTCGGTGTAAAATGGCATAAAAAAACATTTCTTTTACGCCGAGATTATACCCGGCATTTTCCGGTTCCCATTTTTTTAAAGGATATGTTCCAAAACGTTTGTGTAAAGCTCTGAGATGGTCGCCATCAAAATATGCCCAAGCAATTGGACGTATTCCTTCGGTGCGGAAACTTTGTCCGTATAAAATTGTTTTTACATTTTCTTTGTAAGCAACGCTGTATAAAGCGGCGCCAAGCCCGACATCGGTTCCATTATTTAGTAAAGGTGTTGAGGCTTTTAAATCCACCAATTTTAAATCTTTACACTCTCTAAAATCTGAAGTTATAGTGCGCAATTCTACACCCAGTTTTCGGCACGCATTCAACATGTTTTCGCCTGCAATAGGATTGTCAAAACCATCGTTGAAATGAACAGCCAACGGTCTTAATCCAAATTCGCGAACGGCAATATAGAGTAAATAAATGCTGTCTCTGCCGCCACTAATGCCAATTACACAATCGTATTTGTTATTCTTCCCGGCTGCTTTTATATCGTTCATTTTTTGAGTTAGAACTTTTAGGCTTGCTTCATTTTCAGGATAGTGTTCACAAAGCTTCTGATGAAAGGCACACAAAGAACAAACGCCGTTTTGGTCGAACTTGATGCCGGGAATAGTTGAGTCTGCTATGCAAATTTTGCATTGTTGATATTCGATATTGCGTTTGAAACCACTGACAACAAGCATAAATTATAATTTTCCGATAGTGTATTTTACTGTTTCCTTAAAAGCATTTACAATAGTTTTCCAACGTCCGCCGGAAGCTTCTCCGTAAGTTCTATTACTATGGGTAATTGGAATTTCGATAAATCTAATATTTTTTTTCATAGCTTTTAGAAAGACTTCTGCATGTATAAATCCTGATTTGGCATTAAGCTTTAAATCTTTGACGTAAGTTGTTTTTACTAAAACCATGCTGTTTACATCTATTACTTTTCTACCGGCAATTAACGAAATACAAAGGTTGTAAAGTCGAGAATTTATTCTTCTGTAAATATTGTCGTTTCGTTTAGCGCGATATCCTAAAATAAAATCGTATTTATCTGTATATTTTATCATAGAATGTAGGTTGGATGCCGGAAATTGATTGTCGCCGGAAATAAACAATAGCCAGTCTGTTGTAGGCAATAGAAAGACTTCGCCAATTGTTGCACCAAATCCCATGTTTTGTTGATGTTTGTGTGATTTTATAAAGTTGTATTTTTTTTTAAGTGCTTCGATGTGCTTGGGTGTTTCATCTGTGCTTCCGTCATCTATAATTAAAATCTCAAAATTAAGTTGTAATTCATTTGCTGTTTTAATACACTCATCAACCAAAGCAAGTATGTTTGGACCTTCATTATAAGCAGGAATGCTAAACGTAAAACTATCTTTGTACATCAAGAAAAATCAATTTTCAACTGAATATAAAAATACAATAATTATTAAGTTCGATGTTAAGTTTATAAAGCAATTTTTTCTGCTTTAGAGTTTGGTATTTTCAAGTAAAACAAAATTTTTATTGAAATTTATTTTCTTATTTTAATAGCAGCTTGTTTTTGATAGTAGTTGCCAATTTTTGGAGAAAATTATTCTCATTTTTTTCTTCTGAAAGATATTCTACAAACGCTCCATTTGCAGGTCTTTGATAAATATCTGTTTCAAAATTTTCAAAACCTAATAAGAAATCTTCCGGCATTATGTAGCGTTCAATTTTGTTTTGCTCATTCTTATAATGGAATAACATCGGTGCATCTTTGGTTTTAATGCCGGATGTAATAGCAATTCTTATGTCATCTGCAATGTTTGGTGTAGAATAATGAATTAAACTTTGATTTAGAATGACTGCTTCACCGGCTTTGGCATTTGTCGGAATGCTATCTTTGAGTACTTTTTCTATTTTATTTTGAAAGTGAAATGGAATAGTAGGTGCACGCAAGGTAAAATGTTTTTGTGCCTGACTTCCTGGTAAAACAAACAGCGTTCCGTTTTGTTCATTGGTATCAATTAATGGTGTCCAAATGTTGATGGCTACATATTTTTTTTCATCTACTATCGTCCAATCTTGATGTGGTGCCAAATCAGAATTTTTGCCTTTGGTTTTGTATAAATAGGAAGAACCGAAATAGGTATAATCTTTAAAAAGTTGATTGAAATAAGGCAGAAAAATGGGATATAAAGTATCTCTTATTAAAAATTTTTCTTCTTTATTATGATGAAACGAAGAAGCACCAAAGGCATTTTCGCGTAAGTTGTTATGAAATTGATAAAACAAAGACGTCAACTTTTTTATATCATCATCCAACAATAATTTCACTTTCACAAATCCTTGTTCGTTGAATTCCGCTTGTAGTTGGCTATCTTTAAAAATATCGGGAATCATGCGAAAAATTTATCTTTTATTTTGGATAACCAATTTTCATTTTTCAATTTGCCATATTTTTCTTCTAACAAAGTAGGCGTGAGGTCAGGGAAATTATAGTCTGTAAAACCGATACTTTTTCCCATTTTCGGTCGCTCTTGATTGCTGTCATTTCCAAATTGCGTATATGTAGTAAAAAAATCATCTTCTTGCTCAAACATTTCAATTAAATTTTTTTGTTTGTCGTGATAGCAAATAGTTATCGTTGCCTCTTTGTGTGTCGTAAATACATTGGTAGCAATCCTGATTTCTTTGGAAAGATTTGCCGGAGAAAAATGTAAAATGCTATTGTCAAAAACGATAGCTTCGCCTGCTTTTAAATAAACAGGCTGCATATATTTTTTTATCTGTGCATAATATTGGTCGTATATATTTTTTATCGTTGCATTTCGATACGTAGGTAAAATGCGATGACTTTTCGGAATTAAATATAAGGCACCATTTTTTTCATTAGTATCACATAAAGGTGCCCAAATATTTGCACCCATAAACTGCGATTCATCTACCAAAGTCATATCTTGATGCACACCTAATTCACTGTTTTTATCCGGATATTTCACAATAAAACTGCCCATATAAGTTTTGTAATCAGTGAAATATTGGTCAATATATTTTTTAGCAACATTTTTAATAAAAGAGCTGGCTTTCAATCGATATTCTAAACTATTGAAATAGGTAGTTGGTTGAAATCCACTAACATTTTTTTGAGTATTTTCATCGTAAAATTCGGTTAATAATTTTATATCAACTGAATTGTAAAATGGAACAATTATAAAACCATTTACTTCCAATTCATTTTGAAGTAAACTATCTTTAAAAATTGGATTAATATCTTTTGGTTTAAACTCAAACATCAATAAAATTTTGAGTGAAGGTACTAAATTAATATTTCTTTACAATTGATATCTTGTTTCTTTAAACCACTAGTCATACTTTTTTTCAATCTCTTTAAAGAAAAAAGACTTTTGTAGTTTTTGTAATATTTAATTTATTATAGCTTTCAATCTAACTAGCTACGCTATTCTTAATAATTTCTACAGTAAATTTAAACTAGAACTATTTATTTATACACAATATTTGAATCTTTTAGATAGGAGACTAGTAATTGTGACTTCATTTTATTTATTAATGACGTAATCTAAAATTTCATTAACTCTTGATGCATATACCTGACATGCTTTAGCATTTGGATGATTATCATTTTGGGATAATTTATATTCTTGAGTATCTAATCCTTTTGATATGTCTTGACTATATATATCATTATCCTGACATAGTTTAAGCATAGCTTTTGTAATTTTGTCATTTGTCAGCCCTAAAACAATCAAAGTAATGTGTTGCTCTTTGCACAAATTAATAATTTTTTTCATTAATATTTGATTAGTAAGAGCTTCATTTTTATTTGTCTTGTAATCTTCAATATAGACGATTAATTTGTCTATTGAGTTTATAATTGCTGAATACTTTATGAGTGGTGTTTCTTTATATTTTTTATGTTTTTCGTAATAGATTTCAAGTACATTGTCGTTATTTAATTTCATATATGGAAATGAAATGCTATCTAATTTAGCTTTGTTAGAAGAATATCTTTCCATTTCTATTTGTTTCAATTTTGTTAATATATTTCTGTTATTGTGAAATGATGCATAGTGTATGATAGCAATATTAGGTTTTAGATTGTTCATAGAATGCTCTTTTAATAATAAATAAAATTGAAGCAAGCCATGACCTGATATTCCAAAGTTATTTATCTTCTCATTTCTTAGTTTTTGCAGAATATATGGATATGTTAGAGAATCTTCTATACCATATCCATGAGTAAATGAACAACCATACAAATTTATTTTGTATTGATATCGATTGAAAGTATCTAGTCTTGGTCTAGTTATTCGATTTCTGTCTTTTAAGATAGTTTCAGTTATGTCTTTTCCATATAAATTATAAGACATAGTTCCTATATTATGTGAGAACCCTAGTAAGCTGTCAGGTTGCATATTTATTTCAGGCCATTTTGAATTATATGAATAAGGGCCAAACCCAAATAATCTTAATAGTATTTCTAAAAAAAATACGGTTATTATAAAAGTGAAAATAACTTGCTTTAGTTTCATCTGTTTTCAATTAATACTTTATTTAGTAGGCCTTTTATTTCAACAGCCCTAATGTTATTTGAAAATACCTCATCTTCTAATTCTATAAATTTATTTGGAGGACAAGCTGGTCTCTTCATGATATCATCAGATTCCCAAAAACTTCTTTGTACTTGATATTTTTCTATTTTACCTTTTGGAGTGGATTTGTCTTTAAAATACTCTACCATTTTAAAGTCTTTTGGTAAGAGTGTAGTGGTTAGTGCAACTCTTGTTGATGAACTAAAATTAGGATAAGAAGCATGAATTGTTGCAGTATCCCAAATTAAAATATCGCCTTTTTGCATGTATATCGGCTTCATATACTTCCATAATAATTTAGTTTGTTTTTCAAAAACCCAAGGCACATTTA